>JAHBVV010000012.1 GCA_019637335.1 Candidatus Hydrogenedentota bacterium
CATTCGTCCGCACTTCCGTTGCGGCGCGGGATTGTATCGTCGAGGAATCAAGCCAGCTTCATTCCGCTAAAGAATTACGAAATTTCTTGCTTGCGCCGTGGCGGTTCTTCGATTACAGTCTGGCCAGAATCATCCACTTGGGAGGCACAGGCCGTGGAAAAAACCTGGCAACTACAGGAAGCCAGAAACCACTTCAGCGAGGTCGTCGAACGCGCGATGACTGCGGGGCCCCAGATCGTTTCCCGTCATGGGAAGCCCGCCGTGGTTGTACCTTCCTGCGAGGCGTATGACCGCCTGACAGACCGCTCGGAAAGCCTCGTGGCGTTCCTGCGTGCGTCCCCGCTCCGCGGGCACGATTTGGAGCGCCAGCGTGACCTCCCGGCGGGCAGCCGCCCCGCGTAAGCGGCCCCCCAATTCACCCCAGCCGGTCGGCCAGGTCCATCGCCGCCTTGCGCGGGCTGGTGTTGTGCAGAAGGCTGCTCAGGTGCACCGCGTCCTGCACGTGGCCCCACTCCCACAGCGTGTCGATGTAGGTTTCCCGGGCCGCCTGGCTCAGGTCTTGCCAGCCCGGCGCGTTCACCTTCTCCAGCGGTTTCGACGGGTAGCGCGCCTCGAACCATTGCGCCGCCGCAAGCTCGCGCGGCGCCATCCAGTCCCACACGAGCCGGATCGTGTGCCGATCATGCAGCCGGACCGCGCCGACGATGTCCCGGCGGATCCCGATGCCGCTGCGGAGCCGCGGATTGCGCCGGATCTGCGCCAACCCGACCAGCAGTTGATCGGGCGCCGCGTTGCGCAGCGCGACGTCGAAGTAGGTGTAGTGGTTCTTGTAGCGGCCGTGCCGGTCCGGCAGCGTGCGTAGCTCGCGCACGCGCGAAATGGACGCAATGGCCTCGCGCGGCACGAAAAACACCTCCGGGGCGCCCTCGGCAAGCGGCGCGCCGGTATTCGATTGCAGGTTGATGTAAAGCCCGTTGTCCGCCGCCTTAATCAGCCAGTTCCGGCGGCCCAGCGCCTGGCGCAACCGCCACAGCAGCAGCAGGCCGGCGAGCAGCGTGACCGTCCCCGGCACCGCAATCAGCACGGGGTTGGTCGGCTCGCCCTTGGGGATGGCCGTGTACGCCGTGATGACCGCCATGATGACCGTCACCCAGAGCAGGCCGCGCCAGGCCGCGTTCTTGAAGACCTGGCCGATGCCCGTCTCGGGGACTTCGCTGTACGCCAGAAACTGCATGGCGCCCCGCTGCCTATTCGCCCGCGCCGGGCAACCGGGTGGCCCGCAGCGCCGCGTGGTGGTCGTTGATCTTCTCGCTCAATTCCGACCGGATCGCCGCATACGCGGGATCGTTGATCAGATTCCGCGTTTCACCCGGGTCGTTCTTCAGGTCGTAGAGCTCGTCCTGCCCGGGTCGGCGAAAGTCCCGCACGAGCTTCCACTCGGGCGTGCGGTACGCGCGCATATCGCAATCCGCGTAGTGGTGCATACCGTACTCCGCGTAGAAGCCGTTGTCCCACGCCATCGTCTTGCCCTTCAGCAGGGGCAGGAAATTACGCCCGTGGATCAGCGCCGCCGGGTCGGGTTCCATGCCGGCCATCGCCAGGAGCGTCGGGAACCAGTCGAGATTCGTGATCACCTCGTCCACCATCGCGCCGGGCGTCACCACCCCCGGCCACCGCACGATCGTCGGGAGTTGCATGGACGTGTCGAACATATTCGGACGCCGCCCGCTCGGGTGCGTGCCCTCCAGCGTCATCCACGATCCATTCCCCTTGTGGATCAGCCCGTGGTGGCCCACGTTGTACCCGTGATCGCTCGTAAAAATGACGGCCGTATTCGCCGCCAGCCCGGTCTCGTCCAGCAGCGCGAGGACGCGGCGCAGATTCCGGTCCACCCCCGCCACGCTCGCCAGGTACTCGCGCATCGTGCTGTCCAGCCGCGCGTGATCGAGGTTCGGCAGTCCGGGATCCGGCAGCGTAAGCGCGCGATCCTTCACATGCGCCTCGTCCGCTTCCGCCACGGGCTTCCACGGCGCGTGCGGCGCGCGGTAGTGCAGCGAGAGCACAAACGGCTGCCCGCTTCCGGCCGATTCCTTCAGGAAATCCAGCGCCTTGTCCGTCAGCAGGTCCGTGGTCAGTCCCTCCTCCTCGCGGATGACCCCGTTGTGCTCCAACTCCGGATTCACCACCTTCGCCCCGCCTTCGCGGAAACCGTAGAAGAAGTCATAGCCGAAATGCGCCGGCAGGTAGCGATCCTGCGTGCCCAGGTGCCACTTGCCCACCAGGCCCGTCCGGTAGCCGGCGTCCCGAAGCGCCCGTACCCAAGTCGGCAGCGACGGATCCAGCCCCAGCTGCGACTCGTCGCGGGTTCCCGGCCGCGGCCGCGGCATGATCCAGTCCGTAATGCCGACCTCCGACCCGTAGCGGCTCGCCAGAAACCCCACGCGCGACGGCGAACACACGGGCGTCGTCGTGAAGAAGTTGACGAACTTCGCGCCCTCCGCCGCCAGCCGGTCCATTGCCGGCGTATCCGCGTCGGGATTGCCCGCGTTCGTCATGGCCCACGGACCCTGGTCGTCGGTCATCACAAAGAGAATATTCGGCCGCGTCTTGGCCAGGGCGCCCGCCGCCACGGCGATCGCCACCGCAAGAAGCGTTGGTGGAAATAAGCGCATCGAAAAACATCCTTCATCCGGGTAGCCCACGGGAACATCGCTGCACGCGCCATTCTAAGCCCCTGGCCAATGATTCTACAAAGAGCGGAACCCCGCCCGAGCCGCGCCAGGAAAGTGGCGCCGAAACCCGGTTCGTACCGCGTCAATTCCTGGAAAAGCCAGGACGATATTCCAACGGGCGCCAACGTGGGTTAAGCTTCCAGCTTGACGCAACGCCCACTCCGGAACATGAAGGTCGCTTCACACTGGGACCAGCCGCCCTGATCAACCAAGAATTCCCTCCGGGTAGTGGCAAATCGCGATCCGCCTCATCAAGGCTCCGCAGGTTGCCCCAACCGGGACGGGCACGCGCCCTGTGGCGTTCGTGAGCCACGCGCCAGTCGCCCCCACCCCCATCACTCCGTATTGTCCACCGATTCCCGGATGGCCGCGTCGTACGCCCGCCGCGCATGCTCATACGCCGCTTGCGCCGCCGCCTTCTCTTCCGGCCGGATCTGCGGCTCCTTCATCTTCCAGCACCGGTCCACCGCCGCCCGGCACCACTCCGCGCTCCGCCGCGACGCGCGGATGGGTTTGTCGTCCACGATCACGTAGATCGGGTTCGTATGCGCGCTCGCCGTGATGCGCAGCGCGATCCAACTCGAATACGGGACCTCATGCGTGAACGACACCGGCCGCTCCACGCC
Source organism: Candidatus Hydrogenedentota bacterium (assembly GCA_019637335.1). Classification (NCBI taxonomy): domain Bacteria; kingdom Pseudomonadati; phylum Candidatus Hydrogenedentota; species Candidatus Hydrogenedentota bacterium. Next base: position 3,359 of record JAHBVV010000012.1, read on the forward strand.
ATCCGCCGCAATCGCCTGCTCCCGCACGGGGTAGCCGTTCACGATCAGCTCCACCGCCACGTCGCGCGTGCCCGGGATGCGGCTCTTCTCCACATGCCAGTAGGGCCGCCCCTCGAAGCCGCCCTCCGCAATGCGCCGCCCGGCCTCGTCCCGCACCTCATTCAGATATGCCGCGACATCCGCCGTCACCGTGACCGCGCGCGGGCCATCGAGGCGCACCTCGTTCTTGTTCTGGCCCAGCTCCGTCTCGTCGACCCGGAAGTTGTAGATGTGCGCGCGCCCGTCCGAAACGTAGTTCGCGCCGTCCCGCAACTTGCCCGCAAACGCGTCGAAGTCCAGCGCGCCGTCGAGGCGGCTGTAGCTCCGCGCCATGCCGATCCGGTCGTCAAAGATGCACGGGAAGTCCGTCTCCCCGCTGATCGCCGTGCGGTACCCGCTGTTGAGCACGTGGTACCAGATATTGAGCTCCCAGTGCAGCGGCGTGTCGCCCGCCGAAATGAAATCCACCGCGCCATGCGTGACCGTCACGATGTACTCGTTCGCGCCGATCCCGTCAAACTTCGCCATCACGTAGTTCGGCAGTTCCTGCGTCGGCGTTTCCGGGTTCAGGCCCCAGCCGCTGTGCGAATAGCCCACGATGCCGCCCTGCTCCTGGCCCCACTGCAGCACCGGGAGCGTCCAGCTCGGCCACTGCTCGATGTACTCCGCGCCGGGGTAGTCGTCCTCCTTCAGGCGCAGCAGGCACAGGTGGCCGGCGTGGCTCGAGGGGAAGCCCGACACCTCCACGTCGTACCGGATCAGGTTTTCCGCCGTGGAGAGCGCGTTGACCTGGCCCTCGAAGAACGTCTTCTGGTGATACCAGCACGGGCCCCACGAGAGCACGCTCGCCACGTTCAGATCCTCGCCCATCGCCTGCCGGAGCATCGCCTCCGGGCGCACGCCGGCCTCCGGGCTCTCGTAGTGGCTGCACCCGCCGCCGTGCACGTGGTGGTCCAGGCTGTAGAAGCCCTTTTCCTTCATGTGGATCCAGCGCTCAAGCTGGAACGTCTCTGTATGCTCCGAAACACCGTCGGGCACTGTAATCGTCCGCGTGTGCGACAGGTACTCCGGCCCCCGCGTCCACGTAACGTCATAGGCGCCCGGCGGCAGGTACACGTGCTCGCCATCCGCCCGGTATACCTGCGGGTGGAAAAAGAAATCGGGAAACTCCGATTCCGTGGCCACGCGGCGCGAGGGCAGCGGATACACCCCCACCAGCGGCGGGCCCGTCAGCCCCTGCCGCGCCCAAGGCTCGTTCAGCGCCTTCCGGTTCCGGTAATCGGCGGGCAGATCGCCGCCGCCCGCATCGGCCAGGCGCTCGATGTTGTCGCGGATAATGAACGACGCCATCGCCGGCCCGCCGTCGTGATCCTTCACGCGCAGCGTGACCTTCACCGACGGATCGCAGTCGAACAGCACCGTCACCGCATTCCGGTAGCCGATGTCCTGCGATCCCTGGCCCACGTGAAAGCCGATCTTCGCCTCGCGCGGCCCCACCTGGTCCGTGTAAACCTGGAGCACCTTGTACTCCACCAGTATCCCGGAAAGATCCGCCGTGAGCGGGCGGTTCTCGTAAAACGCCATCTCCAGGTAGCGGTTCGCCACCTCGCCCGGGGTCAGCAGGTTTTCCTCGCGCGGGTTCGGCGCGCCCGTCGACTGGTGCAGCACCGGCGCCGCATTGGGCGACTCCCATTGCAGGGGCGCCCGCGTGCCCGCCTCGTTGTGCACCTTGATCAGGAAGCTCTTCCAGCCCCCCTGCTGCAGGCGCGCCGCCGCCGGCCCCCGCATCACCTTCACCCGCGCCTCGGGATTAATGTTCACCCCCGCCAGGCAGTAGGGGTCCAGCACCTCCTGAATCGCTTCCGCAAGCTCCGGGGTATGCGCCCGTTGCGACAATTCCGCAAGCCGCGCGGAGTCCGCCGGCGCCAGCGCGCTGCCCAGGTAGCGCAGCGCCTCCTCCAGCCGCACGCTCGACGCGACCAGTGGCTGCACCGGCGCATTCGGAATGACATCCAGCGGCGCGGCCACGGCCTGGTAACCGAGCAAAACCGCCAGCGCCGCCAGGGCCAGAAACCCGCGGCCCAGAAAAACAAAAAGGGAAGCGCGCATGAAACCGTCTCTCCAGTAAGTGCCACACACCAGGGTCCACTGCGACCAGACGTTAAGTATGCGTCACGCGCCAACGGGTTGCAAGCGCTTCCACCGACCGCGCAACAGGAGGCCGGACATTGTGCCCGGCACAGCGGACGCCCCCGAAGCCACCCCGCGAGCGGCCCCCGGGGACGCTGGCATCCCCGACCCGCAACAACCCCGACATCCCAAAGCACCCCGGGCCCGGCCCGAACGCCCACCAATGAAACCAAGCGGGGCGGTTTGCGGACGCGACCACACCGCGCCCGCAAGCCGCCCGACTTGCTATCACACCGATTCCCGCGGGCCTACGCCAGCATGCCGAAGGGGCGCGGGTGCGCGAGCCGCTCGAAATCCCGGTAGGACATGCTCATGACCTCGTCATGGCCGCCGGCATTGAACGCAATCGTGTCGTTTTGCGCGAGGTCCCGCTCGACGAAGACTTCCATGCCGTAGAGGTTGCCAAAGGGCGGCATGGCCCCCAGCTCGCATTCGGGGAAGGCTTCCTTGAAGTCGTCTTCGTGGGCGAGTTCGACGCGGTGGGCGCCGGTCAGCCGCTTGATGGCGTCCATACGCACGCGGTGGGTGGCCGGCACGACAATAAGCGCCAGGGAACCATCAATCTTCGCAACCACCGTCTTGGCGAGGCGGTGGCCCGAAATGTGCGTAGTGGCCGCGACCTCCTGCGCGGTGAACGCCGGATTGTGCCGCACGGTGAAGTACTTGATTCCGTTCTCGTCGAGCATTTTCTGGAGGGAGGAGGCGAGCATGAGAAATCTCCTTTCGTCCGGCGCCGGCCGGGCGGCCCGCACCGCTGGGCGGATACTGTGCGCCGCCGCGGCATTCTCGCTTCCGCATCCAGTATAGCACCGCCAGCCGCCTGCCGGGAGCCATTTTTACTCGGTTGGATTTCAGTTGCGCCAGCCGGAATAACGGCGTATACTTCCTTTAGTGACGCATGCTTCGCGGGGGAAGCATGTTGCTGTAACGAAGGCATGCGCCCAAACGGGGAGTATTGCCATGTCTTCGTTGTCTACCCGCCGCACCTTCCTCAAGTCCACGGCCCTGGCGGGCGCCGCCGTATCGATGACCGCGCGAAGCTATGCCCGCGTGCCCGGAGCAAACGACCGGATTTCCATCGGGATTATTGGATGTGGGCAGCGTGGGGCCCACGCGCACATGCCGGGGATTCACACGCACGCCAAGGCGGAAAACGTGGAAATCACCGCCGTGTGCGACCCCTGGCGCCAGAAGCGCGAGGCCGCGGCCGCAAAATGCAAGGAATGGTATGGCGCCGAGGCGCGCCAGTTCGTCTCGTACCAGGATCTGCTCGCGCTCAACGATGTGGACGCGGTGACGATTGGCTCGTGCGACCACCAGCACACGGCGCACCTGGCCGCCGCCGCCGAATCGAAAAAGGATGTGTACATCGAAAAGCCGCTGGGCAAGGATCTGGCCGGCGTCATCAAGGCCTGCGACGCCGCCGTTTCGAACGGGATCGTGGTGCAAGTCGGCACCCAGCTGCGGAGCATGGGGAGCATGGCCGGCGCGCGCGAGCGCTACCAGACCGGCGTGCTGGGGAAGGTAAGCCGGATCGAACAGTGCCGCAATGCCTGGCGCCCCTACTGGTACAGCCATATTGCGCCCGTGGAGGAGGCGGACGTGGACTGGAACGAGTTCCTGATGGATCTCCCGCCGCAACCGTTCAACGCGGACCGCTACAGCGCCTGGTACGGCTACCGGGAAACCTCCGACGGGCCGATACCGGGCTTCGCAAGCCACTTCCTCGATCTGGTGCACTACATCACGGGGGCGCGCTTCCCGGTGAGTTGCGTCTGCCAGGGCGGGACCTTCACCTGGAACGATGAACACGGTTTTACCGCCCCGGATCACGTGCAGGCCACGTGGATCTATCCCGAGGGCTTTCTGGTGAGCTACAGCACCAATTTCGGCAATGGAAGCGGGAATTCCTTCAAGATTTTCGGGGACCGGGGGGTCCTCGACCTGGTGGACTGGAACGATCCAATGCTGACGGGGGAGGGCGCGGGCCCGCAACAGGCCTGCGTGAGCGAGCCGGAGCGGGTGGCCTATATCGAGCGCCCCGATCACATGCTGGACTGGCTCCGGTGCATCCGGTCGCGCGAGACCACGCACGCGCCCATCACGGCGGGCTACCAGCACGCGGTGGCGGTGCTCATGGCCGTGCAGTCGTACGACACCGGCCGGCGCACCCTCTACGATCCCGAGTCGCGTACGATCCGGGAAGGCTGATTCCTCCCCAACACGGGGAGTCCAAACGAAACGTGGGGAAACTGGCGCATGCGGGCGCCGCACAGGCGGCTCCTGAACCGGCGCGCCGTAACACCGGTCATCCACGGGGAGAATGACCATGGCGTTTTTCTATTCGTCCCGCCCCTCCGGCCTTACCCGAAGACACTTCCTCGGCTGCGCGTCCGCGGCCGCCCTGGCGTTGCCCGCGCAGCTGGCCGCAGCGGGTGATTCGCCCCCCCGGCGCGCGCTGGCGTGCCGCCTGGCGAGTTATGGCGCCTATGAGGAGGCGGCGTGGACCCACCTGCCCGCCATCGGCGTTCGCCATATGTTTATGAACGTCCCCGAGCCCGATCAGATTGATGCGGTCGCGGCGCGCCTCGAGGCGCACAAGCTCGCGCCCGTAGTCATGCGGGGCGCGGCGGATCTCTCCACCCCGGAAAGTATCGGGATTCTTGCCGGGCAACTGGCGATCTGCCGCCGCTTCGGCGTTCGCTACATGTTTCTCTCGCCGAAGCACGCCGAGGCCCCCAGGGAGGTCGCCTGGGAGCACCTGCGCCGGGCGGGCGACGCGGCGGCGGAGCAGGACGTGATCATCGCGCTGGAAACGCACCCCGATCTCGGGACCAACGGCGCCGTCCACCTCGAAACGATGCAAGCCGTCGATCACCCCTATGTGCGGGTCAATTTCGACACCGGCAACATCACCTACTACAACCGCGACACGGACGCGGTGTCGGAGTTGAAAAAGATCGTGGACTACGTCGCCACGGTGGAGTTCAAGGATCACAACGGCGGCTTCGAGACGTGGACTTTCCCGCCCCTGGGGCAGGGCGTGGTGGATTTTCCGGGGGTGCTGGACGTCCTGAACGCTCACGGATACGCCGGCCCGATCACCCTCGAGTTCGAGGGGACCAAGGGCGTGGAGCTCGATGAAGCCCAGACCCGGCAAGCCATCGAAACCTCGGTCGCCTATGTGCGCAGCCTTGGAGAATTCGACTGACGCGACGCGCGGCCGCCCGCCCGCGCGGCGCCGGGCCGCCGGATCAACACGGACCGGAGCACCAGCCCCCAGAGGCCCTCCGGCCAGAAGGAACAGAACCATGCATACCAGCCAGAAACCCGGAACCATCCCCCATGTCACGCGCCGCGGCTTCATGAAAGCGGGCGGCGCGGCTATTGCCGGACTCACCCTCACCGGCGGCGCCTCCGCGGCCCCGCTCGAAAAGCTCGCCTTGGAAGGCGGCCCGAAGAGCGTGACCGTGGCCGAGGAAATCACCGCCGCGCTGACGCGGTGGCCCCGCTACGGCGACGCCGAGAAACAGGCGTTGCACGCGCTGATCGACAACAACAAATTCTATGACGAGCTTCCACTTTTCGAGGACGAGTGGAAAGCGTATACGGGTTCGCCCTTTGTGAAGGCGCACATGAACGGGTCAAGTGCGCTGACGAGCATGTATTTCGCGCTGGACCTGCCGCCCGGGAGCGAAGTGATGGTCCCGTCCTACACGTTCTTCTCGGCGTGCCTCGCGATGCGCTTCTCGGGGCTGGTCCCGATCTTCGTGGATATCGACCCGAAAACCGCCTGCTTTGACCTGGAAGATGCGAAGCGCAAGCTGACACCGCGCACCAAAGCGGTGGAGGTCATGCATTCGTGGGGCCTGCCCTGCGATATGGACCGCATCTGGGAATGGTGCAACGAGAAGGGCCTGATCACGCTCGAAGACGCCGCGCACGCGCACGGCGCCGCAATGCAGGGCAAGAAGATCGGCACGTGGGGCGACATGGCCATCTTCAGTTTCCAGACCACCAAAGTGATGCCTTGCGTGGAGGGCGGCATGGGCATGTACAAGACGCGGGAATTCTTCGAGCGCGCGGCCGCATTCGGCCACTACGAGGACCCGGTGAAATTCGCGGAGGACAGTCCCGTGCGCGCCTACGAGGGCACGGGCTTCGGCCAGAAGTACCGGATGCACCCCTTCGCGGCCGCCGTGTGCCGCCAGCAGCTCCAGGCGCTCGACACCACCAACGCCATGGTCGATAAGAACATCCGTGCGTTGAACGATGAGCTCGTGCAGCTCCGCGGGATTACCGAGCCGCATTGCCGCGAGGACCAGGAGCGCGTCTACTACTACAAGAACATGCTGCTCGTCGATTTCGCGGGCCTCGGCGTGGCGCGCGACAAGGTGCTGGCCGCGCTCAAGGCCGAGGGCGTGCAGGCGGATGTCTGGGACTACCCCGAACAGCACAAGCTGAAGATCTACAGCGAACCGCAGTGGTGGCATCACCCGCCCACCATCCCGGAATCCATGCCCGGCAACGCCTACGTCAACGGAAACCACATCTTTGTGCCCATCTTCTACGGCGAGGCGCCGGAACTGATCGCGCAGTATGTCAATGCCTTCCAGAAAGTCTGGAGCCAGTTGGACCGGCTGTAGGCTTTAGGCTTTAGGCTTTAGGCTTTAGGCTTTAGGCTGTAGGCTGTAGGCTTTAGGCTGTAGGGTAACTATAGTAAGGATGCTATTATGAAGTTCTTTCACAAAGGTGTTGTGATCTGTCTGGGGGTGGCCGCTTCATGTGTCTTCGCGGCAGCGGCGGACCCGTTTCAACCGGCGAACCGCATTACGGCGAAAACGTGGAACTCCGGGTTTGCCGATGCGCACGACTCCTACAACAGCATGGGCGCCGCGAGTGACGGCAACGTGTACTACGCGCTGAGTTCGACGCGCCATGACGTCGGCGCCCAGCTGTACCGCTTTGAGCCGGGCTCCGGAGTCATCACGCATCTCGGCGACCTCACCGAGGCCTGCGGGGAGAAGGATACAAAGACCCTGGTGCAGGGCAAGAGCCACAACGTGTTCGTGGAGGCGAACGGGAAACTGTACTTCGCGACGCACGCCGGCTATTACAGCATCATCGACGGCAAGGAGCAGATGGGCATCCCGCCGGAAGGCTGGAAGCCGTATCCGGGCGGCCACGTGCTCTCCTACGATCTGGCGACGGGCGCATTCGAGGATCTGGGCATCCCCCTGGCCAACGAAGGCATCCTCACCATGGCGATGGACACGGCCCGCGGCCGCATCTTCGGCATTACCTGGCCGGCGGGCCATTTCGTCCGCTATGACCTGGCCCAGGGCGCCTGGAAGGACTTCGGCCCCATCTCGGCAAAGGGCGAATCGGGCCAGGGCGCCGAGTACCGGACGCTGTGCCGCTCTATCGCCGTCGATCCGCGCGACGGTTCCGCCTATTACACCGTCTCCGAGGGCGATATCTTCCGCTACGACCACGCGAAAGACGCCATCGAGCCCGTAACCGGTGAAAACCTGCGCAAGGACTATTTCGGCCTTTACGACCCCACCTCCCCGGGGCATATGGCCTACAACTGGCGGCAGACCATCTGGAACCCGGTCGATTCGCAATTCTACGGCGTGCACGGCAACTCGGGCTACCTCTTCCGCTACGATCCAACAGCGAACCGCGTGGTCGTGCTGGATCGCATCACCTCCGAGGTTTCAAAGCGCAGCGGCATGTTCGATCAGTTCAGCTATGGCTATCTCGGCTTCGAACTCGCGCCGGACGGGCGCACCCTTGTCTACCTGACCGGCGGCCCGATCTACCAGGACGGGCGGCGCGTGGCCGGGAAGGAATCGACCGCCATGGGCGAGGCGAAGGGACTGGAGAACCTCCACCTGATAACGTGGGACATTCCCACGGGCCAGTACCTCGATCACGGCGCGATCTTCTATGAGAACGGCGATCGCCCGCTTTACGTGAACTCGCTCGCCATCGCGAAGGACGGCGCCATCTGCTTCCTGGCGCGGATCACCGAGAATGGCCACCTGCGATCGGATCTGGTGACGGTCCGGATACCGTAGCAAAACGCTTTGCAGCGGGGATGGGACGCCGCGTATGATCGGCGTTCCATCCTTTTCCTTTTGAGCCGATTCGCGTAATCCCATGACCCAATCCCACATCTACGAAGCCATCATTCTCGGCGCCGGCGCCGCAGGGCTCTTCTGCGCCATCGAGGCCTGCCGCCGCGGCCGCCGCGTGCTCCTGATCGAGCACAACGCGACGCCGGGCCGGAAGATCCGCATTTCCGGTGGCGGGCGCTGCAATTTCACCAACCTCAACACCGAACCCCCCCGCTTTTTCTCGGAAAACCCGCGCTTCTGCTACTCCGCGCTCGCGCGCTATACCCCGCGGGACTTTATCGCCTACGTGGAAGGCCACGGTATCGCGTGGCACGAGAAGAAACTCGGGCAGTTGTTCTGCGATGACTCGGCGCAGCAGATCATCGACGCACTGGTGGGCGACTGCGCCGCCGCGGGCGTGGACCTGCGGACGAATTGCGCAGTGTCGGGCGTGGAGAAGCCCGACGGCTTTTTCGTGCACACGGCCCACGGGACCTTTCAGGCGCCCGCGCTCGTCGTGGCTACCGGCGGGCTGTCCATCCCGAAGATCGGCGCCACGGGCTTCGGCTACCAGCTTGCGGAACAATTCGGCGTGCCGCTGATTCCGCCCGCGCCCGCGCTCGTGCCGTTGACGCTCCCCGAAACGGAGCTTGGGAGCCTGTCGGATCTGTCGGGCAACGCATTTGAAGCGGCGGTGACCTGCGGCGGGGCGCGCTTTGAGGAAAGTGTGCTGATTACGCACCGGGGCCTCAGCGGGCCCGCCATCCTCCAGATTTCGTCGTATTGGCGCGAAGGCGATCCGGTGCATATCGACTTGTTTCCGGGGGTCCGGCTCGAAGAGACCCTGCTGGACCAGAAGCGCGCACAGCCCCGGACCCAGCCCGCCGCGATCCTGCGGGAACGCCTCATGGCGCGTCTCGCGAAACGCCTCTGCGAACAACACGGCTGGCAGCGGCCCCTCGGCGAGACCCCGGATCGCGACCTGCGCGCCATGGCGTCCGCGTGCCAGGACTGGACCCTGCCCATCCGGGGCACGGAGGGCTTCGCCAAGGCCGAAGTGACGCGGGGCGGTGTGGACACGCGCGCGCTCTCGCCCAAGACGATGGAGGCCCGCGACGTGCCGGGTCTGTACTTCATTGGCGAGGTGATGGATGTGACCGGCTGGCTCGGCGGCTATAATTTCCAATGGGCCTGGGCCTCCGCCGCGGCCGCGGGACGGGCGCTTTGACGCTACCGATGTATTGAAGCACAAGCTACTATCACGTAGAATCAACGAAGCGCTCAAGAACACCTTCTGGAAACACTCCTGTCACGACGGCAGCGCCTGGATGCGACATGAACGTAAAGCTACGAAAACTGGGACCAATCGAGCAGGCGGAATTCGAGCTCGGTGACCTGACGGTAATCTGCGGCTCGAACAATACGGGAAAGACCTACGCCACATACGCCTTGTACGGTTTCCTCGACTTCTGGGAAGAAGCCTATGTCCCGCCGGTGCAAGAGAAAGTACTTGAGGCGCTTTATGCCAATGGAAAGGCCCGTATATCGCTTGCTCATTACGTGGAGCGCGCCCGGAAGGAATTGGACAGGGCGTCTACCGAGTATTCGCAGCTGTTGAGCGAGGTTTTTGCATCGCGGGAGAAGCTTTTCAAGGACTCATCCTTTGAAGCCCGGCTTGCGTCGAAGCCAGCGCCCGATTCTTCCTACGAAAAATCCACGTTGCGGTCGCGCGAGAAGGATGTCTTTTATATTGACCACGTTGAACCGGAATGGCTCGAAGTAGCCCTTTTGGTCGAAAAGGACAGCTCCGAGCTGATCCCCCCGAAGTACGTACTGGAACACCGGATCGGAGCGGCCATCAAGCGTATCTTGTATGGCCAGTTGATCCCGAGACCGTTTATCGCCAGCGCGGAACGAACGGGCGCCGCGATTTTTCGGAAGGAACTCGACCTGGCCCGGAATCGCGCATTGGACATGTTGAGTGACAAGACAGCGAAATTCGACCCGTTTCGCTTGTTGCGTGAGTACTCCACCGACTATGCGCTCCCCGTCAAGCGCAATGTCGATTTTACGCGCCAGATCGGCGAACTGGACAAGCAGGAGAGCGCACTTTCAAGTCGCCACCCGGACCTGTTGCGCAAATTCTCCGACATCATTGGCGGGACCTACAAGGTTGTGAAGGACGAACCGTACTTCATTCCCTCCGACAAGCGAAATGTCCAGTTAACGATGGACGAAAGCTCCAGTTCGGTCAGGTCCCTGCTGGACGTGGGCTTCTATCTACGGCATATCGCCCGCCCCGGCGAGCTGTTGATGATCGATGAGCCGGAATTGAACCTTCACCCCGAAAACCAGCGGCGGGTTGCGCGCCTCCTCGCAACCTTGGTCAACCACGGGCTGAAGGTGTTTATAACCACGCACAGCGACTACATTGTGAAAGAGTTTAATACGCTCATCATGCTGAACCATCATAAGGACGGGGTCCACAGTCTCATGCGGCAAGAGGGATATGCGGAGGACGAACTGCTCGACCCGGCCAGGGTTCGGCTCTACATTTCCGGAAAGCATACGCGGGCCGTGGATGGGAACCAGCGCAAGAGAAACGTTTTTACGCTCACCCAGGCGCACATTGATCCCGAGTTGGGCATTGAAGCGGAGAGCTTCGACAAGACGATTGATGATATGAACCGGATTCAGGACGCGATTCTTTACGGGGTGGAATCGACCGTGTGACAGGGGCAATACATTGCTCGAAGACCTTTTCAATGACGACTATTGCGTTTATCCCAAGGGCGGCGTGCTGGAGTTGACCGAGAAGGATCCGGGGTCGAAACTGCGCCAGGTTACGGTCAGGGGTGTTCCGGAAGGAGCCCTGGCCCTCCGTCTGGATACCGGTGATCTCGGCTATTTTCTGCGGCACGGCGCTGGAGAGCGCCGTTGCTGCGACTATATTCTCATCGTATACGAGGGAGAGCGCCAGCACCTGATATTCCTCGAAATGAAGTCCGAACATTTCGAAATGCGCCGTGTCCGGGAACAGTTTTTGGGGGCGGAGTGCGCCGTGGCATACTGCGAAGCGGTTCTCGAACGATTTCACGAAGCGCCAGAGTTTTTCGGCGCATTCGAGCGGAGGTACTTCGTCGTGCACCGGTCCCGATCCATACAAAAGCGAACCACACGACCCAGAAAAAATCCATATCTAGAAAATTGCCCGCACGACGCGCACAGGTATCCCTTCGCCCGCAGCGACAATCCGCAAATTCCCTTGCGCGCGCTCGTGGGCCCGTAACTCATCCTGTATAACCTCAGTCCGTAATCCTTGTAGAGAGCCTCCTTTGCGAAGCGTATATTGCCCGATCCGTCACGCCATCATCGCCGCCTGCGCGGTGCTGTTCCTTTCCCTGTCCGGTTGTCCGCTGCCCGGAGATCGCGCCGCAGATCTGAATGATATCGCCCAGACGTGGATGCGGCTGGCGCTGGATGCGACGCGCGCGAAGGATCAGGGGCCGACGGTGCAGGCGCGGAAGCTCTGGCACGTGAGCGCGACGATGTATGAGGCGTGGGCCGCCTACGACCCAACCGCTTCCGGCTATTTCACGGGTACGCGACTCAAACCGCGCGTGGGCGACCCGGCGATCGAGAACGTGGCGGAGACGCTGAGCCACGCGCTGTACCCGGTGCTGCGCGAGGGCTTCATCGCGCTGGCGGACGAGCCGCGCGGGTCGGCGGGCCACGCGGCCTATGCGGCCTTCAAACAGCAGATGATCGCCCTGGGCTACTTCACGCCTGCGGGCTTTCCCGTGAACTCGCCCGCGCAGGCGCTGGGCGTGGAAATCGCCGAAGCAGCGCTGGACTTTTGCGCGGCGGACGGCGCGAACGAGCCGGACGGCTACGTGGACACAACGGGCTACGTGCCGGCGAATCCACCGCTCGAAATGGACGGCCCCATGCCCGCCGCGCTCGACGTGAACTACTGGCAGCCCATTCGCCTGCCGTCGGGCGATGTACAGTCCTTCCTGACGCCGCACTGGTGTTTCGTGACGCCCTTCGCGCTGCCCCCGTACCGGGAGGACGCGCTCCGCATCGATCCCGGCCCGCCCTACCGTTACGGAAGCGATACGGAGGCGAAATTCATCGCGGACTTCATGGAGGTGGTGCGCTATGGCGCGGCGCTCGACCCGGAGACGGGCGCGGGGCGGGATTGGGTCAACATTTCACCCGGCGCGCGCGGGAACAACCCCTTTCCCGAGGACAGCGGCACGGGCCACGCGGAGAATCCGCATACCGGCGCGCCGTATGCGGACAATTATGTCCGGCGGGGCGACTACTACCGCGCGCAGGCGGCCTTCCTCGACGGCAACCGCTTCAACATGCCGGGGCCGTGGTGGTTTCAGATCGCGACCGATGTGCTTTCCGGATCGGGGCTGGTGGACCGTCCGCCCGCGAACAAGCCTGCGCGCCACGACCTGGCCTATGACGTAAAGCTCTATTTCGCGCTGGGCGGCGCGATGCACGACACGGCGATCGCGGTGTGGGATGTAAAGCGCCACTACGACTGGGTTCGCCCGATTACGGCAATCCGCTGGCTGGGCGAACGCAATCTGCTGCCGTTGGAGCCGGGCGTGGTCGAGATCATCGCGCCGGGCGACCCGCTGGCGGGCCCGGACCGCGAGAACGTGGGCCGCCAGAAGGTGATGGGCTGGCGCGGGCCACACGCCGGGGTGGGTTGGATCCTGCCTGAGCGCTGGATCCCCTACCAGCATCCGGACTTTGTGACGCCTCCCTTTTCGGCCTACACCTCCGGCCACGCCGCTTTCGGCTGGGCCTTCAAGGAAGTGATGGAAGCCATGACCGGGGACCGTTTTGCGCCCGGCGGGCTGATGGCGTGGGAGGTGTCCGAACTACCCTTCGACGCGCCGCTGGAGGCCCCGATCCGCCTGCAGTGGGCGACCTACCAGGACATCGCGGACGACAGCGGGCTCGGCCGCCTGATGTGCGGCGTGCATCCGGCGATCGACACGGCGGGGAGCCGCCCGATCGGCCGCACGTGCGGCGAGGCGGCGGTGGAAGAAGCCCGAGCGTACTTCGCGGGCGCGCGCGGCGGTGTGTAGGGGTGGGTGCAGTCTTTTACGACGCCTTGCGCCATCCGTTATGGGTGAAGACGGACGGCGGCTTCGCCGCCTGGCAGGCGAGGACGCCTGCGCTCCCAGCCTTTGACACTTCCTTATGTGGGTATGCGGTAATCTGGTTCGCGTGAGGCCGTTGTGGTGGCGCCGCATCGTAGATTTTCGAAGCAGGCGCCCGTGATACGGGGTGGTTGGGCGCTTTCGCGGCTGGTGTGTAATTTCGCCGTTGTCAGTCCGCGATGCGGGGGTTGAAATCTCCGCGCAGCATCCCCGAAGGCCCTTGCGTTATCCGGGATTCTTTGATTTAATGGGCTTTCCGCTTCTGGTAGCGCCGAAAGGAACATCCCATGCAGCCCACCCGACGAAGTTTCCTCCGATCCACCGCCTCCGCCGTCCTGGTGGGCGGCATGATGGCCACCGGCCGTGTCTTCGGCGCGAATGACCGGATCCCGGTGGCGGTGATCGGGCTACGCGGTCGCGGTCGCCGGCACCTGAGCGTCGAGGAATCCGATCCGGCGAACCGCGCGGGCTTCAATGGCCGGGGGACCAACGATGTGGGGTCGGACGTGGTGGCGGTGTGCGACGTGGACGAGCGCGTACTGGAGGCGCGCCTCGCCCAGTGCAAGGCGGACTTCGGGAAAGCGCCGAAGGTCTACCGCGACATGCGGGACCTCTTCGCGGACGGCGGCGTGGCGGCGGTGTCGGTGGCGACGCCGAACCACTGGCACGCGCTGGCGGCGGTGTGGGCGTGCCAGGCGGGGAAGGATGTCTTCGTGGAGAAGCCCCTCTCCCATACCTTCTGGGAAGGCGAGCAGGTCGTGGCGGCGGCGAAGCAGTACAACCGCATTGTCCAACACGGTACGCAGAGCCGCGCGCACGTGAACTGGGTGCGGCTGATGCAGCGGGTGCGCGCCGGGGCGATTGGCGAGGTGTACCTGGCGCGGGGCCTGTGCTTCAAGGGGCGTGGGCCGATCGGCTTCGCGGAAAATACGGAACCGCCGAAGCAACTGAACTGGGACCTGTGGCAGGGCCCGGCGGACGCGCGTCCCTATTGCGACAACTACGTGCCCTACAACTGGCACTGGTTCTGGAATTACGGCAACGGCGACATCGGCAACCAGGGGGTGCACCAGATGGACCTGGCGGTGTGGGGGCTGGGCGTGACGGAATTGCCGGTGCGCGTGTCGAGCCACGGCGGCCGCTACGGCTACGAGGACCAGGGCGAGACCCCGAACACGCAGGGCGCGGCGTTTACGTATGCCGACGGGCGCACGCTGGAGTTCGCGGTGCGCGGGCTCTACACCAACGACGAAGGCGGCCAGACCGTGGGCAACCTGCTCTACGGCTCCAGGGGCTTCGCGGCGGGCGACAGACTCTACCGCATGCCCGGAAATGAAATCCCGGACGAAGGCGAGGCCGAAGAGGAAATTCTCGTCGACGGCAACCAGTACCGCGCCTTCCTGAAGGCGGTGCGCTCGCGCGACGAGAAGTACATCGCGGGGACGGCGGCACAGGGCCACCTCTCGTGCGCGCATATCCACCTGGCCAACATCGCCTACCGGCTCCAGCGCTCGCTCAACATCGACCCGAAGTCAGGCGCCATCCTTGGCGACGACGAGGCGAACGCCCTGCTGACCCGACCGTATCGTGACGCCTTCACCATGCCGGATCTGGCGGTATGAGGGCCCAACGATTCTTGGACGCGATACCCGAATGCGTCCGCGCACGAAATCTCCCGGCGGGGCGGCGCCGGCCTTGTTCCGCGGGAGCGGCACGGTCCGCTTTACCACGGGGGACCGTGGTAACGAGTGCCTATCGGAACGTCACCCTCAGGGAGGCGCCATTCATGCCGTCAACGAAAACAATTATTGGCTGCGCCGCAAGCTGCTTGGCGGTCGCCGCCCTCGCGGCGCAGGCCCCCGCCCTACCCGACCCCACGGTCGAGTGGACGGTGGAGACGCCGGGCATCTCGGGATCGCCGGTGGCCTATCCAGCGGAGAACCCCGACAGCGTGGTAAGTTCCTCGGGCGGGCGGGCCGTTCGCATCAGCGGCGCGGGCGAAGTGATCTTCGCGGTCGAGTTCGGCCCCGAAGCCTCTCGGGGCGGCGTGATGGAGCCGAGCGTGGCGGATCTGGACGGCGACGGAGTGGACGAGATCATCACCGGCCACAACGACGGGCTCATTGTGGCCTTGCGGGGCGCGGATGGCCGCGTCTTGTGGGAATACGACCTGGGCACGTCGCTGGACGTATGGCGGATGCCGATCACCGCGGATCTCGATGGCGACGGGGCGGCCGAGGTGATCGCAGCGAACATGGACGGCTGGATCGCGTGTCTCAATGGCGACGGCAGCCTCCGCTGGCGCAGCAAGATCGAGGAATACCGGCTGTCGACGCCCGCCGTGGGCGACATCAACAACGACGGGCGCCCGGAAATCGTGTATGGCACGGCCACCCGCCACGTGATCGCGCTCGACGCGGACGGCCGCCTGCTCTGGGACCGCTTTCACCCGCCGCTGCACATGGGCCGGACGAAACCCGTGATCGCGGACCTGGACGGGGATGGCGCGGCCGAGGTATACACGATGTCGTCGATGATCGGCGAGGGCATCGGGCTGTTGTGTTTGAACGGCGCGGACGGCGCGGTGAAATGGGAAGGGGCCACGTGGCACAAGGCCTACCACGGCCTCAGCGTCGCGCGACTGGCGGACGGAAGCCTGGGCGTGCTCGCCTGCGACAAGGGCGGCAATCTGGGGGCCTACGGCGCGGATGGCGTGCTGCGCTGGCGCACGCAGGTGCTCGGGCAGGGTATCTGGACGCCGCCGGTGCAGGCGGACGTGGATGGCGACGGCCGTCTGGAGATCCTGTTCACGCAGCGGAATACCTCGCTGGACGGCGAGGGGCACTCCTGGTATGTGCTGGACGACGGCGGGGCGGTGATCGGCGCCTATGGCGGCGGCAACGGCTTCCATTCGCCCCTGGTGGCGGATATCGACGGCGATGGGGTCCTGGAAGTGGTGATCGCGTTCGGAGAAGGCCGGATCGTGTGCCACAGCTTCGGCGGCGCGGCGAAGGAGGGCGCGGTGGTCGCCGCGGACTGGCGGGGGCCCGCGTACAGAGCCCGTGCGGGCGCGCAGGATCGGAAAACCGAGACATATGGAGAGGCGCTGGAACTGGCGACACTGAAATCCGATCCCCATCTCGGCTTGAATCCGATTGAAGTAACGATTCCCGACGGCATCGCGGCAAACGCCGTGGAAATCAGTGCGCAACCGGCGGATGGCCCTGTCTGGCGGCGCGTATACCGGGCGGAGCACGGCGAAAAGGCGATTCAAGGCCGGTGGCCGGTCGTCTCGAAAGGACCCCAGACGCTGACGCTGACGCTGCTCGATACCCGGACGGGCGCGGCGTTGGGAAGCCAGGAGATTGCGATCAACCTGGAGCGCCCCGAAGAGCCCATTTCTGTCGCGCGCGCCGAAGCCATGAAAGTCCTGGAGCCGGGGAACGGCGAGACCATTACAGCCAGTCAGATGGGTACCCTGGCCATGCTTTCGGGACAGCGGGAGAAGCTTCGCTACGAATTTGACCATCTCCGGCTAAAGACGCTCGGTCTAAATCGCAAATCGGCGGGCGTACAGGACGAGGCGTTTCGAGAAATCGATGCCTATCTGCAAGAAGTTGACAATAGCGTCCGGCTTGCATCGCTGGTTCGCAAGGTGTGGTCTTCCGGCCGCGGCGCATCGTTGATTATGTGGCAAGACGACAATCCCTGGGACAACATACCGCCCAAAAACGCGCTACCCGATTCGGGCGGGCCGCTCACCGCGCGGACGTGGGCCTTCGGGCGGGAAATCGAATCTGTCGCCATAAACGCCCTCAACCTCACCAGCAAAGGCATGACCCTGCGCTTTGAGCCGGGGCAGATCTACCGCGCCGGCGAGGAGCAAGCCCTGGGACCGGCGGGGGATGTGGCGACGTTGATGCGCGCGGTTTGGCTCCCGAGCCGCTTCGGCGAAGTCGTGCCGGATATGCTCCCGGAGCTCGGCGCCGGTTCCCTGCTCGACATCGCGCCGGGCGAGGTGAGCCAGCTCTGGATTAATCTCAACACCCACGATCTGGAGCCGGGTTCCTATGAACTCCGCTGGCCGGTCCACACGCTCGATCAGCCCCCCGCGGAGCAAACACTGACTGTGGCGCTGGAGGTATCGTCCGTGCGGCTGCCGGAAAAGAGCCGCTTCCTCACGGGCTACTGGTCGAAGAACCGCATCGGTGATTTCAGCACGGTGGCGAACCTGAACGAACACCTGCAAACGCTGTGGTACCAGCTGCCGCTGCCCGCCGCGGAGGCGGATGCGTCCGGGAATCTGTCTGGCGCGCTGGACTGGAGCGCGCACGACGCGATTTTGTCGGAGGCGCGGCAGGTGGACATGATTCTATACAGCGGCCCGCCGGTTCCCCGTTTTCCGGAGGGGGTCGAGGTGACCACGGAATTACGCCGCGCGGGTCAGCGCGCCTATTTTCAGGCGATGGTGGATCACCTGGCGGAATTCGGGCTCGGGCCCGAGCATTTTTGCTTCTACGTGGAGGACGAGCCGGGCCTGCGCGGAACGATAGAACACTACATGGAGCGCGCGCGGGAGAACCGGGAGATCGACCCGCGCATCCAGAACTACGCCAATCCCTGGGGCGGCATCACCATCGAGAATATCCGGGAGATGGCCCCGGTGACGGATGTGTGGCAGCCGGGCATGGAGACGATCGAGTTTCTCGGGCCGGAATATGTGGAGGCGATGCGCGCGCCGGGCGAGCGCATCGCGATGTACACGCCGCCGGGGAACTGCCGCGTCCTGCGCCCGCTGGGCTTCTACCGCGCGCAGCCGTGGCAGGCCTTTCACTGGGGCATCGAGGGCGGAGGCTGGTGGGTGTACTACCAGGGTGACGACCTCTTCGCGACGGACCCGAACAAGGAGCCCGCCTATGCCGCCGTTCACTTCGACGGTCGCGCGCTGGTGAACAGCCGCCGCTGGGAAGCGCAGCGCGACGGCATCGAGGATTTCAACGCGATCACCATGCTCTCCGAACTGGCCGAGGTGAGGAACGACGCCGCGGCGAAGGCGGTGCTGAAGGAGGCGGTGGACTACGTCGCGGGAGAGACCATCACCGGCATGCCGCGCGAAGCGGCGGATTACGATATGGACTTCGCGCGGTTCAGCGAATTGCGCTCAAAGATCCGGCTCGAGCTGGAGCGGTTATGGCCGTGAAGGCATACCTGAGAGGATGGCCCTGCCGGCTCGGGTGGTCGCTGGCTGTGCCGGCGTGCGCGGCCCCGCGGTATACTGGCGTCAGGAGGAACAACCCATGGCAAATTACCTTTCCCGCCGCACATTTCTGAAGGCAACCGCGGCCGCCCCGCTGATCCTGGCGGGCCGGGCGGGAAGCCAGCCCGCGCCGAGCGAGCAGATCACGCTCGGGTTCATCGGCACGGGCGGGCATGGCGTCGGCTGGAACCTGAAGTATTTCAGCCAGATTCCCGAGGTGCGCGTGCTGGCGGTGTGCGATGTATTCCAGGATCGTCGGGAATCCGCGAAGGCGCGGGTCGACGCGCACCACGGCAATGCGGACTGCGCGATGTACAACGATTTCCGCGAGTTGCTGGCGCGCGACGATGTTGACGCGGTGGTGATTTCGACGCCGGATCACTGGCACGTGCTCATGTCGGTGATGGCGGCGCGCGCGGGGAAGGATGTCTTCTGCGAAAAGCCGACACTGACCATCGAGGAGGGGCAGGCGCTGGTGCGTGTGTTTCGCGAGACGGGCCGCATCTTCCAGGGCGGCATCGAGGACCGTTCCGTGGCGGTGTACCACCGCATGGCGGAGCTCGTGCGCAATGGCGCGCTGGGCAAGCTGGAGCGCATTCGCGTGGCGCTGCCGCCGGGCGACGCCTTCCCGAAGGAGGAGTCCGCGCCCGTGCCGGAGGGGCTCGACTACGACCTGTGGCTCGGGCCCGCGCCGTACGCGCCCTACTCGCCCACGCGCCTCGAACCGCAGCAGTGGCGGAACATCTTTGACTACTCCGGCGGCAAGTTCACCGATTGGGGCGCGCACCTGATGGACACGGCGCAAGTTGCTCTCTTCGAGGAGCACGGCGGCCCGGTGGAGGTCGAGGGCGTCGGCGACTTCCCGGTGGATTGCATGGCGGACGCGGCGACGACCTACGAATTGAACTACCGCTACGCGAACGGCGTGACAATGGAGGTGAAGTCGGACGGCGCGGGCATCGGCTTCTACGGCAGCGAGGGCTGGATCCGGAGCAACGGGTGGCGCGCGGCGATGGAGTCGAGCAGCGAGGAAATCGCGCAACACGTTTTCCCTCCGGACGCCAACAAGATGTACCCCCTGCCCCCTGGCGAGCACCAGGCCTTTATTGACGGCGTGAAATCGCGGGCGATGCCGTATTACAGCCCGGCGGACATCCACCGGCTGAGTTCGGCGATGCACATCGGCAATATCGCGATGCGCCTGGGCCGAAAGCTTCAGTGGGATCCCGCCGCGGAGGAATTCCCGGGGGACGCGGAAGCCAATGCGATGCGCGGGCGCCCCATGCGCGCGCCGTGGACGCTGGACGCCTGATCCGAGGCGCGGTCGCACCCGGCCGCCCGGATGTGGCATCATGGGCGGCTCCAGTTTTCAGGCAGCCAACCCGCGACACGGTCCAATTTCAGGAATTTCCCGCATGCTTTCGTTCCCCGCCACCATCGACACCGTAGAAACCCTGGAGGAGCTCTTGAGCCGCCCGACGCCGGCGGTGATCGAGATGATGGGCCGGCTGGAGGGGGATATTCTCTTTCTGGGCGCGGGCGGGAAGATGGGGCCGACGATGGCGCGGATGGCGCGGCGGGCGGCGGACGAAGCGGGTGGCACGCGTCGAATCCTGGCGGCGTCCCGCTTCAGCGACGCGGCCGCGGAGGCGTCGCTCCAGGCGGTGGGCGTGGAGACGATCCACTGCGACCTGCTGGATCCCGCGCAGGTGGCGGAATTGCCCACGGCGCCGAATGTCGTGTTCATGACCGGCATGAAGTTCGGATCCACGGGCCAGGCCGCCATGACCTGGGCGATGAACACGTGGCTGCCTTCGCTGGTGTGCCAGCAATTTCCCGAGAGCCGGATCGCGGCCTTTTCCACGGGCAATGTATACGGCCTGACGCCGCTTTCGCTCGGCGGATCGCTGGAGACGGATGAATTGCATCCGGCGGGCGAATACGCCATGAGCGCGGTGGGCCGCGAGCGCATTTTCGAGTACTTCGCGGCGGAGAAGGGCATTCCCACGAGCCTGATCCGGCTGAACTACGCCTGCGAGCTGCGCTACGGCGTGCTCGTGGACGTGGCGCGACGGGTATGGGATGGCGAGCCGGTGGACGTGTCCATGGGCGCGTTGAACACGATCTGGCAGGGCGACGCGAACGCGATGTCACTGCTGGCGATCGAGCACGCGGCGAGCCCGGCGTGGGCCGTGAACGTGGCCGGCCCGGAACTGGTGAGTGTACGGCGCGCGGCGGAGACCTTCGGCCGCCTGATGGATCGCGAACCGGCCATCGTCGGGGAGGAGGCGCCGGACGCGCTCCTGAGCAATGGCCAGCGCGGCCACCTGCTCTTCGGCTACCCCTCGGTTCCGCTGAGCCAGATGTTGAGCTGGATTGCGGACTGGATCATGCGCGGCGGCGCGAGCCTGAACAAGCCGACGCATTTCGAGAACCGGAAAGGGAATTTCTGATGCCCATGCCGGAGCGGTTGCGCGCCGTACTCGATCAGGGTGTTGTCATTCCGGCGCACCCGCTGGCCTTGACGGCGGAGCGCAAGATCGACGAGCGACGCCAGCGCGCGCTGACGCGGTATTACATCGACGCGGGCGCGGGCGGCGTGGCCGTGGGCGTGCATACGACGCAATTCGCGATCCGCGATCCGAAGGTTGGCCTTTTTGAACCCGTGCTCTACCTGGCGGCGGAGGAATTGAACCGCGCGGAGGACCAGGGAAAGCCGCACCTGATCCGGATCGGCGGGATCTGCGGGAACACCATGCAGGCGCTGAAAGAAGCCCGGCTGCTGCGCGACCTGGGCTACGACGCGGGCCTGCTGAGCCTGGCGGCGCTGGAGGATGCGGACGTAAGGGGGCTGCTGGCGCATTGCCGCGAGGTGGCGGAGGTGCTCCCCGTGATCGGGTTTTACCTGCAGCCGTCGGTGGGCGGGCGGGCGCTCCCCTACGCCTTCTGGCGCGGCTTCGCGGAGATCCCCGGCGTGGTGGCGATCAAGATTGCGCCCTTCAACCGCTACCAGACGCTCGATGTCGTGCGCGCGGTGGTGGACGCGGGCCGCGACGACATCGCGCTGTACACCGGCAACGACGACAATATCGTGGCGGATCTGGTTACCCCGTTCCGCCTGAAGCGGCGCGGCGAAACGGTGGAGCGCCGGATCGTCGGGGGCCTCCTGGGGCACTGGTCGGTGTGGACGCGCCGCGCTGTGGAACTGCTGAAGCAATGCCATGAGGAGATCGCCAACGGCGAGGGCATTCCCGCGTCGCTGCTGGCCCGGGGCGTCGCGGTCACCGATTCGAACGCGGCTTTTTTTGACGCCGCGAATGGCTTTGCGGGCTGCATCGCCGGCCTGCACGAGGTATTGCGGCGGCAGGGGCTGCTGGAAGGGATCTGGTGCCTGGATCCCGAAGAGGGCCTGAGCCCGGGGCAGATGGAAGAAATTGATCGGGTCTACGCGCAGTACCCCGATCTGAACGATGACGAGTTTGTACATGCGCACCGCGACGAATGGCTGCGCGGATGAGAGGAGCCTGATCTATGAGCGAGGAACGCCGGTGGTATCACCGCGTGGGACCGGGGCTGATTACGGCGGCGGTGGTGCTGGGCCCGGGAAGCATTGTATCGTCGAGCACGGCCGGCGCGAAGGCGGGGTACGGCCTGGTCTGGATGCTCGTGCTTTCCGGAATTGTGATGGCCACGTTCACCTCCATGGGCGCCCGGATCGGCTGCGCGCTGGACGAATCGTTCCTGCAGCACCTGGCGAAGCGCTGGGGCCGCCCCATCGCGGCGATCACGGGGTTCTCCGCGTTTTTCGTCGCGGCGGGCTTCCAGTTCGGGAACAATCTCGGCGTGGCCGTGGCGATGCAGGGGCTGGCGCCCGGCATTCCCGGGTGGATCTGGCCGGTCGTGTTCACGGGCCTTTCCATCGTGTTCATGATGATGGCCCACAACCTCTACCACCTCCTCGAACTGATCATGCGCTTCTTCGTGGGCATGATGCTCGCCGCGTTCGCCGGGAACCTTTTTTTCACCGGCATCAGCCCGGTTGGCCTCGCGAAAGGGCTCGTCCCCGGCTCCTTCGGCGCCGGTGAACTCCTGATCGCCACCAGCCTCCTGGGAACCACCTTCTCCGCCGTGGCCGCGTTCTACCAGTCCTACCTCGTGCAGGCGAAGGGCTGGAAGAAGCACAACCTGTTCAACGCCATCCAGGACGCGTGGATCGGGATCGCGCTCCTCGGCCTGATGGGCCTGGTCATCATGATCGGCGCCGCACAGTCGCTCTACGGGCAGGAAGGCGACTTCAACAACATCGGCGAGCTGGCGAGCCAGCTCCGCAACGTGCTCGGCAACAGCGCCGTGCTCGTATTCAGCTTTGGGCTGGGCGCGGCGGCCTTCTCCTCCTTCATCGCCAACTCGCTCATCGGCGGCACCCTGCTGGCCGATGGACTCGGCCTCGACCCGCGCATGGAAAAGCGCCCCGTGCGCATCTGCACGATCGCCGCGCTGCTGATCGGGTGCGGCGTGGCCATCGCCACCCTCCAGACCGGCGCGGGCGGCGCACAGAGCGTGCTCATCGCCCAAACCTCGACCATCATCGCGTCGCCGCTGTGCGCGCTGCTCCTCTTCTACTTCGCAAACAACGCCGCGCTCATGGGCGACCTGCGCAACCGCCTCTGGAGCAACGTGATCGGCGCCGTCGGCCTGGCGATCCTGCTGGGACTCGCCGGGCGCACGCTCTTCAGCGTGATACCCAGAATTGCCGCCCTCTTTGGAGCGGCGGCCTAAAGTTCCCCGCCGATCTGCCGATACCTTAAGCACAGGGCCGAGACACGGAGGTCAAGGCGACGAAGGACACGGACGTCACCGCGAAAGCGCGGAAAAGGCTGGATGATCCGCCGGGTGTCATTCCCAACACCAACGCGATCGGCGAATCGATCCCATAGTCTTTCCATCCATGAGAGGCGCCATAACGCTACGTTGTGGCGTTTTTCTCTTTTCGGGCGGATATCCCCGCGAATGCTTGCCCCGCCCGAAAATATTCGCACTAAAGTTCTCCCGCGCGGCGCCGATACAAGAAGTACAAGGCCAACACACGGAGGTCGAGGCCAGCACGACACGGATGTCACTTGCTACAAATCCTGGAATTACTCACAGGGTGGAAAATCCCGCCACCTGCCAATGGGAGTCGGCCCAGGGTCTTACCTCAGAAACGCGCCTCGGCAACCCCGCGGCGCGTTTCCAATTTACAGAGAAATCCCCGGTCACCGAGACCATTCACCGCGGCAAATCCACGCCATCCACTCTGTCCACGCCGCCCGCGCGGGTGCGGCCTCGGATCTCGTCAGCTCGGTATCGTCGTTCGCAGGTGCATGCTCTTGAGGCGGGTGAGGCCGAGCAGGCCGTATTTGGAGAGGGTGGCGCCGCGGCCGGTGTCCTTCACGCCGCACCAGGGGAGCGCGGGGTCGAGATAATCGCAACGGTTCATGTAGAAGGTGCCGGTTTCGATTTGCTCGCCGATGCGAATGGCGCGGGCGACATCGGCGGTCCAGATGGACGCCGTGAGGCCGTAGGCGCTGTCGTTCATGTGGCGGATGGCCTCTTCGTCGCCGGAAACCTTGAGGATGCCGATGACGGGGCCGAAACTCTCTTCCTGCATGAGCCCGGAGTCCTGCGGGGCGTCCGCGACGACGGCGGGGGCGGCGAAATAGCCGGTTTCGGGCAGCCTGAACTCGGCGGGGTCGACCACGAGACGTCCGCCCGCGGCGACGGCCTCGGTCACCTGCTGTGTGAGGAAGGCCGGAGCGCCCTTCGAGGCGAGGGGGCCGATGGTCGTGCCCTCGGCCATGGGATCGCCCACGACGTAGGCGCGGACGGCGGCGGCGTAGGATTCGACGAAGCGATCGTAAACGGGGGCTTCGACGTAAATGCGTTCAATGGCGCAGCAGGACTGGCCGGCATTGTAAAAGGCGCCGTCGACGCAGTTGGCGACCGCCCAGTCGAAATTGGCGTCGGCGCAGACGTAGGCGGGGTCCTTGCCGCCGAGTTCGAGGCCCACGCCGATAAACCGGTCGGCGGCGCTGCGGTTGACTTCGCGCCCGCCCGAAACGGAGCCGGTGAAGGAGACGTGGTCCACGCCGGGGTGCTGGATGAGGCGCTCGGTCACCGCGTGGTCGGCGGCGACGGCCTGAACGAGGCCCTCGGGGGCGCCGGCGGTGCGGAAGGCCTCGGCGAAGGCCTCGCCGCATTTCGGGGTCTTGCTGGAGTGCTTGATGATGACGGCGTTGCCGGCGAGGATGCCGGGTACGACGACGTTGACCGCAATAAGGAGGGGGTAGTTCCAGGCGGCGATATCGAGGACGACGCCGAGGGGCTCGTGGCGGATGTAGCGCTGGAAGCCTTCCTTTTCGGGGAGGAGATCGTCGGCGAGGGTCTCCTCGGCGATGCTCATCATGTGGCGGGCGCGCTCGATGGTGCCATTGACTTCGCCGCGGGCCTGGCCGAGGGGCTTGCCCATCTGGACGGTGATATCGCGCGCGACGGCATCGGCGTTGGCTTCGAACCAGTCGATCATACCCTGGCAGAGGGCCACGCGATCGGCCACCGCGGTGTGGCGCCAGGCGGAGAACGCGGCGCGCGCGCGGGATACGACAGCGTCGATTTCGCCGGCGGAAAGCGCCGGGATACGGAAGGCTTCGGCGCCGGTGTACGGATTGGTGACGATGATTTCAGCGGTGCTCATGGGCGTCCTCAATGGGGTCGAAGGTTCGGACGGCGCGGGGCGCGCGGGGCGCCGGGGTCCGGGGGTGGCCCGCACGGCGAGCGCGGCGGGCGGAGCGCTGTGGAGAGTATATGTAAGGGGCGGGCGGGCGCTCAAGTTGGGTGCGTGGCGGGCGAGGAATCGCGGGCGAGCGGGGGACTGAAATTGGAGCCACAAAGAGATCAGGGCAGCCTCAGGCCGTAACCAAGGAATTGATCACCACGAAGCGTACGAAGAGCACGAAGAAAAGAAGAAACGGAGAAGGGATTTAACCGCAGAGAACGCATAGAGCGCGAAGGGTGATTTTCTGTGTGCGGATGGTGTGGGTGGCTGGGTGGCGGCGTGAATTATGAACCACTTGAACCGCGAATAAACACGAATAAACGCGAATTGTATGGTGGTTCAAGGCAGTCGATATTGAATGTAGTGGACTTGGGTTTCCCGCTCTTTCGGCCCGAAGGGCCAGTGCAGCTTCGAGCCTCTTCGGGACGGGCGTGAATAGCAGGATCGCGGACATTCGTGTCCGCGGCAAAGTGAGCCCGGGAAATAAAGTGACGTACGTGGTTTGGAATAGAATTCTGGCGTCCACGGGAGCGGAAAGCATTGTGAACCCGCGCCTCTTCACATACACTTCGAGCACGATATGTCTTGCGCTCGTCCTGCCGCGGACAGGAATGTCCGCGATCCTTTGCGGCGCTTCCTCGTTATTAACGGTCCGTTCGTGCTGTTTACGCGCGTTGCTGCTTCAGGCGGCTAAAATGTTACAAAACAAGAAAATGGCGGATAGTAGGACAGAGAAATTGAGTGAAGAGCTATGGCCTGAGGGGGGCAGCGCGGGAGAATGGCTCGCAAAGGATACGCCCTGAAAGGATCGAGGATGCGCCGAAGGCGGACAGGTCCAGTGCGGATGTCCCGGCGTGCGCGTGGTGGTTTGTGTGTGGCGGCGGGTCTGGTATGATGCGGCGGAGCGAGGAACCCATGGCTGAAGATGCGATTCTGGATACCATTTGTCACGCGCCCGACCGGGCGCACCGGCTTTCGCTGGATTACCTGCTTTCGTGTGTGCCGCGATCGGCGCGGCGGGTGCTGGATTGCGCGGTGGCTCCGGGCGCGCGCGCGGCGGCCTTGCGGGAGCACGGGGCGCGGACGGTGGTGGGGCTGTTTGCGGAGGCGCCGGATCCCGGGGATCCTTCGGGCTATGATGTGGTGATTCCGGGACCGATGGATTTTGCGACATTTCCGCCTGCGAGTGAGCCGTTTGATTGTATTCTGTGCACGGGGGTGTTGGAGCGGCTGCGGAATCCGGACGCGTTTATTCCGGCGCTGCTGGAACGGCTGGCGCCGGGCGGGCTGTTCCTGGCGACGGTTCCGAACATGCAGTATCACAAGATTGTGTGCGCGCTGGCGGAGGGGCGGTGGGCGTATGGGGATTCGGGGGTGTGGGATCGGAATAACCTGCGTTTTTACACGGCGCGGGAGATCCGCCAGCATTTGCAGATCGCGGGTTTGTCGAGCATCCGGATTGCGGGGCTGGTGGGGGATTCGCCGTCGGATTTTCCACGTGATGAGGCGGGCTATGCGCGATGCGGGCGCCTGCGGATCGGTCCGATGGACGATGCGGCATATCCGGCGTGGCTGGCGGAGTATTATCTGGTTTTGGCGGCGCGGGAGGGGGGGTAGGATGCACGGGCCGGGACATGCCCGCGCCTTGGTGCATTTGTTTTGGTGGTTGGGGTGTGGTGGATGGACGCGGTGTTGGCTGGGGTGGGTTTGGGTGTGTTGCGCGGGTACGTCCCTTGTCTCCTCAGTAGCCGATGGCGCAGCCGTCTTTTCTGGGGTCGGTTCCGCCGAAGTAGCGCCGGGGGTTTTCTTCGCGC
Organism: Candidatus Hydrogenedentota bacterium; assembly: GCA_019637335.1. NCBI lineage: Bacteria > Pseudomonadati > Candidatus Hydrogenedentota > Candidatus Hydrogenedentota bacterium. The sequence continues at coordinate 30,781 of JAHBVV010000012.1, forward strand.
CAAATGCCCTGGTAGCCGCCGAAGGCGCCGATGTCTTCGGTGACGTCGTGGCCGCGCCGGCGGAGCGCGGCGAGGGTCTTCTCGGGGATGTGGCGCTCGGCCTTCACCGTGCCGCTTTTTTCGATGCGGGTTCCGTCGGGGTCGGAGCTGCCGTTGTGCTCGATGCGGGGCTGTTCGCCGGCCTGCTGAGGCGACATGCGGAAGTCGATGAGGTTCATGAGCAGCTGGGTGTGTCCCTGGGGCTGGAAGGCGCCGCCCATGACGCCGAAGGAGAACACCGGGGCGCCTTGGCGCGTGACGAAGGCGGGAATGATCGTGTGGAAGGGGCGCTTGTGGCTTTCGAGGCGGTTGCGGTGGTTGGGATCGAGGGCGAAGGCGCATCCGCGGTTCTGGAGGGGGAATCCGAGGCCGTCGGGCACGAGGTGGCTTCCCCATCCGTAGTAGGTGCTCTGGATAAGCGAGACCATGTTGCCGCTGGCGTCGGCGGTGGTGAGGTAGATGGTGTCGGAGGCGTCGAACTCTCCGGGGGCGACGCGTTTGGAGGCGCGGCGGGGGTGAATAAGCTGGGCGCGTTGGGCGCCGTATTCCTTCGATATGAGCCATTCAAGCGGGACGTCGGCGCGGTCCATGTCGGCGTAGTAGACGGCGCGATCTTCGAAGGCGAGTTTCTTGGCTTCCAGGAAGAGGTGGAGGTGGGCCGGGCTGTTCGGTTCCAGGGCGGCGACGTCGAAGTGCTCCAGCATGTTGAGCATCTGGAGTACGCTGATGCCCTGTCCGTTCGGCGGAATCTCCCAGACATCGTAGCCGCGGTAGCTGGTGGAGACGGGCTCGACCCAGGTAGCCTGGTGATCCGCGAAGTCGCGTCGGGCGAAGTAGCCGCCCTGCGCTTCGGAGAAACGGACGATGCGCTCCGCGATTTCGCCCTGGTAGAAGGCGGCGAGGCCGTCGCGGAGGAGGATTTCGTAGAAATTGGCGAGATCGGGGCTGGCGTAGATGTTGCCGAAGGCCGGCGGCTTTCCGCCGGGGGCGAAGGCCGTCGCGAGCGAGGGGAACTCGTCGGGTTTCATGCGTCCCCAGTCGCGCGCGATGATCGGGCTGACGGGGAATCCGTTTCGGGCGTACTCGATGGTGGGCGCGAAAAGGCGCGCGGGCGGCCGCGAGCCGAAGCGTTCGTGGAGGGCTTGCCATCCGCTGACGCACCCGGGGACAGTCCAGGAGAGCGGAGAATAGGGGGGAATGCGGGTCAGGTCGTGTTTCCGGGCTTCGTCGAGATTCCAGGCATGGGGGGAGCGCCCGCTGGCGTTCAAGGCGTAGAGTTTGCGGTCGGCCTCGATCCATACGATGGCGAAGAGGTCGCCGCCGGGCCCGCAGTTCATGGGCTCGACCAGGCTCAGAAGGGCGTTTGCGGCGATGGCGGCGTCCACGGCGTTGCCGCCTTCGCGGAGCACATCGGCGGCGGCCAGGGAAGCGAGGGGCTGGCTCGTGCAGGCGATGCCGCCGGTGCAGGCGACGGTGGATCGGTTTTGATTGCGGTGCGCGAGCCGGGTGGGGTCAACCCGCATTCCGGCGCCAAGATCGGGGGCGGCGCCGGTCGGGGTGGTTGGGATGGTGGCGCATCCGGCGAGCCCGATGCCGGCCGAAGCCGCCGCGCCAACGCCCTGCAAAAAGGTTCTACGGTTCATGGTGCTCTCCTGGCGGGATCTTGCGCGGCTCGTGACAGGAGCGCGCCTGCCTCCCTGGCGTTGACTGTAGCAGAGGTGGTGGCGGTAGTAAAGGATCACGAAGCGGCGGCGTGTCTCGCCCTGCGGTTTCCGAGCGGTTTCCGGGCCCCATCAGCGAATGCAGTCAATGTGTGAGTGCGCCGCGCATGCGATCTCCGTCTGGAAGCCCGGGCCGCGGGCCGTTACACCCCGGCAATGGGGATAGGCCGAGACCGCCGTTGCCTGGAGCACGGGAGATCCCCCGGGAGTATGAACGCGTCCCGCCTTGAATGCTATAGTCTGCGGCAGGGAATCGCGCCGGTCCGTAACAGGGCCGCAACATTGGAGGCTGGTTGTGACCGAAGGCTACTCGCCGCAGGCGACAATGGTGAGCAAAACGCTCCTGATGACCTTTGCCGCGGGCGTGGTTATCGGATTCCTGATCGGCTGGGGCGCGGCAACATCCCGCACCAGCCCGCCGGAGACGCCCGACGCCCCCCTGGCCGATCACGCGCCGCAAGAGCTGGATCCCGCGCCCGTGGAACCGGATCCCGCCCCCGCGGAACTGCCCGCCGCCCCGGTGGCGGCGGATGCGCGGCCGCTGCCTCGCTTCGAACCCGATGTCGATGGCCTCTGGCCGCTGGAGCATGTCTTCGCCGGCGTGAGCGGTGTGAAGGCGGACGTGGCCACCCTCGAATGGCTCAACGAATTCAAGCCCGGCGGCGTGGTGTTGCGCCCCGAAAATATGCGTGATCCGTTGCAGGTCGCTTCGCTCGTGCTCCAGATCAAGCAGGCCGTCGGCCTGGGCACAACCCTGTCCGATCCCCCCGTAATCCTGTTCGCCGACAGCGAAAGCGATCTCCCGCGCCTGCTGGAGGGCGACGCGGCGGCGGTTTCGCTCGCGTCGATCTCCACCGAGACCGCCGAGGCCGCCGCCGCGCGCGCGCTCGCCGGACGGCAGGCCGGTGTCGCGGGGATTCTAGGGCCCGCCCTCGAGGCCGGGATTGAAGCCGGCGCGTTGGACGGCGCCGGCATCGCCGCAATGCAGGCGCGCGCCGCCGCCATCTCCCGGGACGGCGTCGCGTACGCCAGCCGCTTGCGCGCGGGCGGCATGCTCCCCGTGGCGCGCCTGCTGCCGGGCGCCAGGATCGCGCGCGAGGAGGACGGTGTATGGCGGATACCGGCGGAGCCAATGGACGCGCTCGCGGCGTCCCTGCAGCCTTTCAAGGCCGCCGTCGACGCGGGCGTACCGGGCCTCCTCGTCGGCCATGTCGCCGTGCCCGGTATCGATGCCGATCGCCCCAACCGCCCGGCCTCCCTCTCCCCGAAGCTGATCCAGTTGCTCGTGCGCGACGACTGGGGCTACGACGGGGTCATCCTCGCCGACGATATCAATCGCCACCCGATGACGCGCGACCTGCCGCCGGAGGAAGTGGTTCTCAAGGCGCTCGTCAGCGGCTGCGACGCCGTGATTCTGCTGGACCCGGCCCCCGATCAGCTACGCGCCATCGGCGAGACCTTCGCGCAGCTCGCGCAGCGCTCCGATTTTCCGATCAGCGCGATCCAGGCGAGTAAGCGCCGCCTCGCCGCGTGGCGCGAATTCCTGAAGCAGCCCGTATCCGCCGCCGGGCCGGCCCGCATCGCGGCCGCACCCGAGGCGAAGCCGGTGGACACCCCACCGGATTCGAGCGAGACCGGCGAGACCAAAGCCGAGGACGAGTCCCCTCCAACCGCAACCGGCGCGGACGCCCAACCCGAGCTGGCGCCGGAGTCGCCGGAACCGGAGTCGCCGGAAAGCGAGCAGACGGAAAGCGAGCAGACGGAAAGCGAACAAACGGAAAGCGAACAAACGGAAAGCGATCAGACGGAAAGCGCCCCCGGCGAGACGCAGGCCCCCAGCGCGCCAACGGTGGCCGCTCCCGGCGCACCGGCGCCGGTGAGCGTCCCCGAGCCGTTCATTGAGCATACGATCGCGCAGGGCGAGACACTGACCGCCATTGCGCGGCGTTACGGCGTGTCGTTGAACGATCTCATGGCCTGGAACGGCCTGGCGGACGGCAATATCAAGTACGGCCGTAAGCTGAAGGTCCACGTAAAGGACCAGGCAACCGCCCCGGAGGCCCCAGAGCCGGAAGCAAGTCCGGAGCCAGAGCCAACACCCGCGCCGGAGAAATCACCCCAGGCGGAACCAGAATCCGTGCCGTCCCCCACGCCGGAGGCGGGTGCGGATGCCGCCGCGGAACCCGATCCGTCCGCCACGGCCGATGAACCAGCCGCGCCCGAGATGGAGCCCGAAGCCGCCGCGCCCTCTGGCGAAGAAAGTGCGGCCGCCGCACCGCGGACCGTGGAGTCCGTGGTCACGCTGGACGCCGTCGAAGCGGGCGCGCCGGACGATGCGCCCCGCGCGCCGGGACTTCCCCCGCAGCCGCCCGATACGACACGGCGGGAGCACGCCGTCCAGCCGGGCGAATCCCTGGCGTCCATCGCGGATGAATATGGCGTTACCGAAGCCGATATCCGCGCCTGGAACGCCCTCGCGGATGGCGCCATTGCGCCGGATACGCTCCCGGCGCTCGTCCTCTACCTGCCGGTTGCGGCCCCCGACGCGGAAGACGCGGAACCGGCGCCGCCGGCCACGCCGGAACCGGTCGAAGCGACTCCGGCGCCCGCCGCAACGGAGTTCACCGTGTATGAAGTCGTCGCGGGTGACAACCTGCGGCGTATCGCCATGCGCTTCGGGGTTACCCAGAAGGCCATCATGGAACTGAACAACCTCAAAATCGCCGACCATGTCGTGATCGGCTGGAAACTCAAGATCCCGAAACCGGAGGGCGCGGCGCCGCCCTGAACCGCCGAAATCGGGCCCGCGCCCTTACCGGCCCCGGCCACCGCCCGGCCCGCCGCCAAAACCGCCGCCGAAACCGCCGCGCCCTTCGCCGAAACCGCCGCCGCCCGAGTTCCAAAGCAGCGCCCCGGGATTGGTGCTGAACAGCGGGCTCGATATGGCCGATCGCACCGCCTGCTCAAACGCCGCCTGGTCGCCCGGGCGGGATATCCCGAACTGCGTTGCGATCGCGCCCAGCATGTCCTGCTGCTGCTCGATCATCAGTTGGCGCGCGTCATCCATCACCTGGCCGAACGCCCGGCCCAGCGCCTCCCGTTCCTCGTCCGTCTCCGCAAGCCGCATCTGGCTGCGCAGGTCGAACATCTCAAACGATTTCTGTTCCAGCGCGATCAGGCGCTGCTGCATCTCCGGCGTGCTCGAGTGCTCCAGCTCGCCCGTGAAGAAATTGGACATGTTCTCCTGAAGCCGCGCCGTGAATTCCTGGCGCCGGGCCTCCCGCTCCTCGGGCGTGCCGCCCCAGCGGCCTTCACCCGGACCGCGCCGCCCGCCTTCGGGGCGGGAGCCGTCCTCCCGCGCCGGCGCGCCTTCCACCGCCGGCTCTGGAGCCAGCTCCAGGGCCGCGTCCGCGATCGGAGCCGATTCCGCCGCAAAGTCCGGGGCCGCCGGCCGCTGGGTGGACTCCAGCATCGCGTACGCGGCGTCCAGCCGATCGTTGAACTGGTCGCGCTCACGCTCCAGCCGCGCCAGCTTGTCCTGGGACTCGCTGTTCGCGGTCTTAAGCGCGGCAAGCTCCCGCTCCGTCTGCGCCAGCGCCGCCGACGTCTCCATCCACTGCGGCATCAGCCATTGGTGCATGCCCCCCGCACCCGCAATAACCCCCAATACAAGCGCCAGTGCCCCAATTACGATCGCTTTCATCTATCCAGCCTTTCTTGTTGAACTGCCACCGGCCGCGTCCGGGGCGGGCCACCGGGACCGCCCGGACATCGTTTGAGCGAACACCCCTATTGTAAACCAAAACGCCCCCTTGCGGCGCGATTGTTTCTCCGCGCATAATTGTCCCGGAATGACAGAAGGAGTACAGCCATGCGTCACAGCACCCTCGGGCAAACCGATATCGACCTCCCCGTTATCAGCTTCGGCGCCTGGGCAATAGGCGGCTGGATGTGGGGCGGGCCCGACGACGCCAGCGCCATACGCGCGCTCCATGCCGCCGTCGACGCCGGCATCACGTGCATCGACACCGCCCCGACCTACGGCATGGGCCACAGCGAACATCTCGTCGGCCAGGCCCTCCACGGCTGCCGGGATCGGGTCATCCTGGCCACCAAATGCGGGATGCGGTGGGATCGCGCCGAAGGCCACCGCCAGTTGGACACGGCCATGAACGACGGCACGCCCTGCACCGTATACCGAAACGGGCGCCCGGAGTCCATCCGCGAGGAATGCGAGCTCAGCCTCAAACGCCTCCGCACCGACGTCATCGATCTATACCAGGTCCACTGGCCCGACAGCACCTGGCCGCTCGACGATACCATGGACACGCTGCTCCGCCTCAAGGAAGCCGGAAAGATCCGCGCCATCGGCGTCAGCAACTTCGATACGGACATGATCCGCCTTTGCCAGACGAAGGGGCGGGTCGACAGCGTGCAGCCCCGATACAACGCGCTCCAGCGCGAGCCGGAAGCGGATCTTCTCCCCTTCTGCGTGGAGCGGCAAATCGGCGTCCTCGCCTACAGCCCCATCGCCCAGGGCCTCCTCACGGGCAAGGTCACCATGGAACGGACCTTCCCGGACGGCGACGTGCGCAACCGCAACGCCCTCTTCGAACCGGAGAACCGCCGCAAGATCCTCGACATGCTGCAACGCGTCGAACCCGTCGCCCGCGACCACCACCTCACCCTCGGCCAGCTCTTTACCGCCTGGCTCGTACACCAGCCCGGCGTCACCACGGCGCTCGTCGGCGCGCGAAATCCGGAGCAGGTCCTCGAAAACGCCAAAGCCGGAGAAGCAACGCTGAGCGACGAAACGTTGGCGCTAATCCGGAGCGAGCTCGAAAGCCTCGGCGCACTCAAGTAGTTTGCTCCTGCATCCGCAACGCGCGATTCGACGGCATTCAATTTCTCCGTTGACGTAGGGCCTCCATGCTGCTATTGTTACTCTCAGACACGCATTCGGGAGTACTGTAGATAGTTTTATGTCTACCGATAGCCATGATAGAGGAATAAAGAATGATTGCCTTGGAATGTCCTCGTTGTGGGAAAACTTTACGAATCGATGAGGCCTTTAAAGGGGCCCAGGGAAAGTGCAAGGCTTGTGGTGGGATAGTACAAGTGCCTGACTTGCAGCCTGAAATCGACGCTGGCCGCTCTGATCAAACCGCCAATCCACAAAGCATGCGTTCGCTTCAGTCTACTCATCCAGGACCCTCCCCCGCTTATTTGCACGCATCAACGAATGAGCCCCTCACCCTGTACTCGAGGCCGGTACCGGCATATCTGGTTAATTCCCTTTCGAAGAATGAGTGCATTGTAGCTATATTTAAAGTTCACTGGTGTGCGTGGATGATGGAGTATAAAACTTTCTGTAAAAGGGGCTAGACAAAGATGGCCGTCATTTGCTCCAGTCTAGGTGTTTTTGGAAGAAGCCAAGACGAGGAGTAATGACAGCCATGAAGGATTTTGCGGATTATCTGAGCCAGATTCAAGAAGGAGGGGAGGTAGACATCATGAAGTTGATGCTGGAGACCATGGCGAAGGCGGTGATGGAGGCTGGTGTGGCCGAGCACGTGGGGGCGGACCGTCACGAGCGCTCGGAAGGCCGGAAAGGCCATCGGAACGGGTACAAGCCGCGCAAGCTCAAGACCCCGGGTTGGCGAGCTTTCCTGGATGTCCCCCAGGTGCGCGGCACGGAGCCGTATTCGCGCTGTTCTTCGCCAAATGGGGCAGGCGAGCGAGCGCTGACGGCCTGCGCGGAGATGTATTTCATGGGCGTATCCACCCGGAAAGTGAAGCACGTGGAGAAGATGGGCGGTTTTGGCCTGTCGGCGAAGCACGGTTTCCTGCGTGGCCCAGGAGCTGGACGAGGAGCTCGCGGAGTTTCGGGAGCGCCGTCTGGACGAGCGGGAATGGCGCGGCGACGGTGGACGCGTGCTACGTCAAAGCCCGCTCTCACGGTAGGGTGCGCAAGCAGGCCGCTCTCGTGGTTTGCGGGCATCAACGATGACGGGCGCCGAAATTCTCACCTGGCGTCTGGCGCGGATTTGGAAAGCAAGGCCACTGGACCGAGGTGTTCCGCGAATTTGGACCCAGCGTGGCGTCACAGGCGTTGAAGCTGGTCGTCTCGGACGGGCACCTGGGCATACAGCGGCGGTGGGCACGCGGGTCCCAGGCCACCAGCGTTGCTGGACCCACTTCCAGCGCAACGCGCTGGCAAGTGGGTCACAAGGATAAGCCGCTGGCGCAGAGGCACCCGAGGCCGCCCGGAAGATTGAAGACGTCAAAGACAAGCCTGGCCGAAGCGGGCGCGTCGCGGAAACGCTGGGAAAATCAACCACCACCAGTCGCCACGCAAATACGGGAACAGTTCGAGGAGACCCTTGCCACGCACGACGCGGCCCGTGCCCAGGCGGCGGGTGTACACGACGAACATGATCGAGCGGGTCATGGCTGAGATCAAGCGGCGAACGATGTCGTGGGCATCTTCCCCAATGTGGCGTCCGCGGACAGGCGATTGGCGCGCTGCTCGAACGCCATGAAAGCTGGGTCTGTGAGCGGGCGCGCTACCTTACGATGAACTGGGTGGACGAACGCAGGGCGAATACGAAGAAGCAGAAGCAGAACGCGGCATAACCAATACTAGTACAGTTTCCCCCTCCCCCCGGGGGGAGGGGGAAACTGAAAAACAACCCGAGGTCAAAACCTAAACCCAGGCTTCAACCAAGACACCAAGACAAATTACAGAAAGTTCTTGACACCAACGCGTGGATTCCCTTTGTGTTCTTGCTTATCATCAGTCTGCCCTTTATGTTACTCCCACTGCCTTTTATGTTACTCCCACTTCCGTTGGCGATCTATACGTTCTTGCGGGTGAATAGCAGGGGCTATGCGTTGACGAGCAAGCGTGTAATCGCCAAGCAGGGTATTATCTCCCTGAACACCGAAGAAATGCGGATTGACCGCATTGAGAACATCCGGATCTCGAGAGGGATTATGGAATCAATACTTGGTGGCGGGTCTTTGGTTGTCACAGGGATAGGCGGCAGCAAGGTGGTGTTGAAGTGTATCTGCGCACCCGAATTAGCAAAGAAGATGATTGAAGTGTTAACTGAGGATTCGTAGCGGTTTTTCCGACCGACAGGTTAATTGAATGAAACGTGAAACTGAGAACCAGCTACGAAAATTGCTTATTGCCCAGAACGCCGAGATGAGACGGCAAAGGCAATTTGCGGTCGTCTTTGCGATCGCCGTTTTTTCACCGCTTTTCCTTATGTCAATGGTGTTTCTTGCCCCCGCCATACTTCTCCCAAGTCAGAATTCGGCTGCCGGCGGCCAATCGAATCCAGACCGATCCGATGAAGTTGCTCGCCCTGCGTTGCAGGCGCCCCGATCCAATGCGTACTCAGTAAGCCCGGCGCCTCACCTGACTCTCGAGAACGAAATGCCAGATAAAGTATACACGTCCGATGGCTACTATCACCTTCGTAAGGACTGCTTTGAAATAACGGGAACCCCCGGAATGTCGAGTGGCGCCAGCGCCGTAAAACGTGAGCTGGAACCATGCCGCCAATGTACTTGATTTGGCGGTAGCTGACCAGAAAAGGTTGGTCCGGGGAGATAGGGCGCTGCGTGAAGATTCGCCATTCGGCATATCCGCCCCACCTGTTCCAAACGTGGGTGAGCATGCACATATGAAATCAGGCTTCGACGGCGAGAGCGAACCACCGCATAAGTCTCGCGCTATTCCATCGTCCAGTCTTCCCCCTTCTTGCGCAGCGTGGTCGACGTTTTTCCGCCTTCCTCCTTGAAAACGATCGTCGCGACTTCACCGCGTACGAAAACCCCCTGCAAGTTCTGGGCGCGCATCGCGGGATCGGGCGCCATCTGCTTCACCATTTCGAGGAACGCTTCCTTGCCGACCTCGGCGATATACGCCTCCAGTTGCTGGACCCGTTCGGGCGTGGTCATCTTGCGCACCGTGTCGAGGTCGCCGCTCGCCAGCGCCTCCTCAAAGCGGATGTACGCCTTCATCGGCGCGCTGTCCATCCCTTCCTGGCCCTGAAGCACGGTGGCGGGCGTCGCCTTGGTTACGGGGGCGCGAAACGTGGCCGTGAAGGAATAGGCGGGGATACCAAAGTCGGGATCGCCCTCCGCCCCGTGCGCAACCGACCCCGTCAGCACCCCCTCGGCCAGCGCAAGCGAGTCCACCCCGCCCGCGCTGCCGCCCAGCGTGAAAAAGGGCATGGAGGACTGGGGATTGCCCATCGCCGCGTAGACCGTCCCGTACACCTCGCGGGACTCGCCTTTCGGATCGAAGCGCAAGAGAACGCCCCGGAGCGCCCCCTCGCGCGCGCGGGCGTCGAGACCGAAAAGTATCGGCGCCTCCAAACCGGTCGGGTCGACCTTCCGATCGCTCAGGAGAATACGGAGCTCCGGGCCATCGCCCATGCCCTCCGCATCGTCAAAATCCAGCACCAGAATGTGGCCCAACGGGACCGCCTCGCCGCCGGCGTTGAGCTCGCCCTTCAATTCGGGCTCTGCGGCGGCGGCGAAAAGCGGGAAGCAAGCGGCGAAAAGCAAGACGAAACGGCCCATGGAAGTTCTCCTGACTCACGAGGAACGCAACACGGGGGCTCCGGCCAGCGGCGCTGGGGAGCCCGGCGAAAGAATACGCCAACCTTAACGCCGGATCCAAGCCGTGCGGCCCAGCCGCCCCGCGGGGCCGATGCGCGCCGTTCGGGTCAGGTTTCGCGGTTAAACAGCAAGCCTTCGAGGCGGTTGAAGCGGACCGAGAGTTCCAGCAGCGCCTCCGGCGGAATCTGGCGGATCACCTGATTGTTCTCGTCCAGCACCTGCGCCACGATTTGCTTGCTCTCTTCATCCACCCGCAGCCGCGTGTTCGGCGGCAGCGGTTGTTGGACGCCCAGGCGCCGAGGCACCCCGCTCGGGCGCGCGGCGGCTTCCCGCGCCGCCGCGGAGGCCGCGCGGGCGTCGTTCTCCGGCGCCGGCGGGGCGGGTCTCGTGCTCTGGGCGCGTTCCGGCACGGCCTGCGTCCGGGCGCTGCTTTCTATAGCATTTAGTTCCATGCGTGCGACTCCTTTCTCGCGCGGCTGCGTGGAGCGCCACCCGGGCTGTCCATGCCCGGGGGCCGGGTAGGCTCCGGCCGCCTATCGTCCCCGGCCATTCGCGCTGGCCGGTGTGGATTCGTTTGTTATTGGGCTATTTGTTAACCGTTCAACAGGTTCAGCGCGCTCTGCGGCGTAACATTCGCCTGCGCAAGCACGCTCACGCCCGCATTCACGAGGATCTGGTTGCGCGTGAACAGGATCGTCTCCCGCGCGATGTCCGCGTCCCGGATCGCGCTCTCCGCCGCCGCCGCGTTCTCTTCCTGGATCGCCAGGGTGTTCACCGTGAATTCCAGGCGGTTCTGGAAGGCCCCAAGCGTGCTGCGAAGTGAATTGACGCTCGCAAGCGCCACATCCACGAAGCTCAGCGCCGAGACGGCCCCCGCCGCGGTCGACACGGTGATCCCGCTGATGCGCAGATCCGATGTGCGCGCCCCCGCAACGCCAACCGTCAGCGTCTGGCTTACATTCGCGCCCGACTGAAGCGTGATCGACTGGTTCGCGCTCAATACCGCGATCCCGTTGAACTGCGTGTCCAGCGCGATATCCTCAATCTGGTTGAGAAGCTCGCGCACCTCCGTGTTCAACGCCGTGCGGTTGTCCGTGCTCTGCGTGCCGTTCGCCGCCTGGATCGCAAGCTCCCGGATGCGCTGGAGAATATTCGTCGTCTCGCTCAGCGCGCCCTCCGCCGTCTGCACGAGACTGATGCCATCCTGGGCGTTCCGCTGCGCGGCCTGCGATCCCCGAACCTGCGACCGGAAACCCTCGGCAATCGCAAGGCCCGCGGCATCATCGCTGGCGCGGTTGATGCGCAGGCCGCTGCTCAAGCGCTCCAGGCTCTTCGTGAGCGCGCGCGTGGAACGATCCAGCGCCCGGCCCGTATTCAGGGCCGGCACGTTCGTATTGATACGAAGTCCCATGGTCTTACCTCCTGAGTCTCCCGGACGGGTATCCCTAACCGGCCGGGCGGGGCATTAATCTAACGTCGCGCACTCCTTTCCCTGCAATTCACCCAGCCCCGGCGCCGCGCGGGCGCCGGGGCGATGACATCATCCGATTTCGCGGGGGCGGCTCGCCGGCTCGCCCCCCGCGCCTACCCCAGCAGCTGGAGCGCCGTCTGCGGCACAACGTTGGACTGCGCCAACACCGACGTGCCCGCGCTCACCAGGATCTGGTTACGCGTAAACAGGATCGTTTCGCGCGCAATATCCGCATCCCGGATTGCGCTCTCCGAAGCCGCCGAGTTCTCCTCCTGGATCGCCAGCGTGTTGATCGTGAACTCGAGACGGTTCTGGAACGCGCCCAGCGTGCTCCGGAGCGAGTTCACGCTCCGGATCGCGTTGTCCACCGTGCTGATTGCCGCAACCGCCAGCGACGCAACCGAAAGCGTCACCGCGCTCACGCCGATATCCGCCGCGCGCGCGCCGCTCACCGACACCGTCAGCGTCTGGCTCACATACGCGCCCGCCTGCAACGTCACCGTCTGCGCGCTGCTCAGCACGCTGATGCCGTTGAATTGCGTGTCCGTGGCGATGTTGTTGATCTGGCCGATCAGCTCGTTGACTTCCCGCGTGAGCGCAAGCCGGTTGTCCGTGCTCTGCGTGCCGTTGGCCGCCTGAACCGCCAACTCCCGGATGCGCTGGAGAATGTTGGTCGTCTGGCTCAGCGCGCCTTCCGCCGTCTGCACAAGGCTGACGCCGTCCTGCGCGTTCCGCTGTGCAACCTGCGATCCGCGCACCACCGAACGGAAGGTCTCCGCAATCGCGAGGCCCGCCGCATCATCCGCCGCGCGGTTGATCCGGAGGCCGCTCGAAAGCCGTTCCAGGCTGCGGTTCAGGTCCAGGGTCGAGCGCTGCAATGTCCGCGCCGCGTTCAGCGACGACACGTTGGTATTAATTCGAAGTCCCATAGTCAATTTCCTCCATGAGTGGCCAGAGGGATTCCCTTACCCTCCGTATTTGATGAGGTGTTTCCAGTGCGATACTACCTGGGCGGACGCGACGCGACTCGCGTTTCGCCCCGAACCGGGGTTGCCGTCCTCCTTTCCGTTCTTTAAGAGCCCTGCGGGGCGGCCGGCGGGAAATCCCTTTCCGGGTCCGGCCGCCCCGGCGTTATTGCGTCCTTTATCCGAGCAACTGCAGCGCCGTCTGCGGCACCACATTCGCCTGCGCAAGCACCGAGGTGCCCGCATTCACCAGAATTTGATTCCGGGTGAATCGAATCGTTTCCTGCGCGATATCCGCATCCCGGATCGCGCTCTCCGAAGAAGCCGAATTCTCCTCCTGGATCGCCAGCGTGCTGATCGTGAACTCGAGCCGGTTCTGGAACGCGCCAAGCGTGCTCCGGAGCGTGTTCACGCTGCGGATCGCGTTATCAATCGTGCTGATCGCCGCCACCGCCAGCGACGCCACCGAAAGCGTCACCGCGCTCACGCCGATGTCCGCCGCGCGCGCGCCGCTCACCGACACCGTCAGCGTCTGGCTCACATACGCCCCAGACTGCAGCGTAACCGTCTGCGCGCTGCTCAACACGCTGATGCCGTTGAACTGCGTGTCCTTCGCAATATCGTTGATCTGGCCGATCAGTTCATTCACCTCGCGCGTAAGCGCCAGGCGGTTGTCCGTGCTCTGCGTGCCGTTCGCGGCCTGTACCGCAAGCTCCCGGATGCGCTGCAAGATATTCGTCGTTTCGCTCAGCGCGCCCTCCGCCGTCTGCACCAGGCTGATGCCATCCTGCGAGTTCCGCTGCGCGACCTGCGCACCGCGAACGACCGAACGAAAGCTCTCGGCAATCGCCAGGCCCGCCGCGTCATCGGCCGCCCGGTTGATCCGGAGGCCGCTCGAAAGCCGCTCCAGGCTGCGGTTCAAATCCAGCGTCGACCGGCGAAGTACCCGCGCCGTGTTCAACGCCGAAACATTGGTGTTGATGCGAAGTCCCATCGTAATTTCCTCCTTGAGTGGTTAGTGCGGCGCGTCCATGCGCCGCAACGGAAACCCGACGCCGTGGAGCACCGCGCTCCGTCCCATGGCGGCGTGTTCCCAAGACCGGCTCCTACGCGGATGCCGGCCAGGTCCCATTGATTCACTTCGCGGCCCCGCCCGGATTTCCCAAACATGTCCCGTGCCGGGATTTCCGCCAAAAGGGGCCGTATCAAACGTTTCCGGATGGCCGGGCTTCCTGCCCGGCGGCCAGATTATTTCGAAGTCATTCGATCAAACGTCGTAAAGATTCAACTGTTGTAACCGGACCGCATGGTCCATCGCGGGCGCCTGCCCCGCCAGATGGCGTTATCCTCCATGATGTGGCTCGAACGCGTCCCTGCGTTCTCGTTCCGTTTTCAACGTGGCGTCGGCCGGGTCTTTTTCGGCTTACCTGACGTTTTTATCGGCAACTTTAGCGAAAACTTTAGAAAAAAATTTAGTCCCCCACAAAGCAAAAACCACTATCAGCCGACCAAAACCGCCGATTACGCCCGAAATCCAGGCCGCCGCCCGCTTTTCCAGTTCGACAAGCCCGAAAATTCAGGAAAAAAATTGGCTCATCCGGTTGGAAGGCACATCGGCAACGATGACGGCAAATAGGAGTCGATTGCTCGGTTCTCCTTTCCGGGCGGCGACGCCAAGAGCGGATACGAGATTCCTTGGACCATCTCTGTAGTGCAGACTGAATATTCGGCTGAGGGACTGGATGCCAACGCACTCTTTCGGCCCGAAGGGCCAACGCAGTTTTCAGCCTTGGGAAACGCCCAGGGATTGAGCGGTGGGTTTCTTATACGCCCTGAAAGGGTCGAAGATACGCCGAAGGCGGACAGGCAGTTGAACTTCAGATACGCTGGACTGACTCACTGCGCTGCCCTTTCAGGGCGGGGAAGCCGGTGTCCCCGTGTTCCCCGGGCGTTGCCCGGGGCTGGGAGCTGCACTGGCCCTTCGGGCCGAAAGAGCAGTCGATACGATCTCACCAACAGAGGCCGCAACCGGCATACATTGGCGGTTCCGGATAATTGGGACACGGAGAAACGGCTATGAAAAATCCCGTACGCTCCAACCGGATGAGCCAAAAAATTCGCCGAGCTCACCCCAAGCCCCGCGCCACCCGATCACGCCCCGATCTGGGCTGATAGTTCGCCGCAGGCGAGTTTGGGTATCCCGCCACGCCGCGCCCCTACCGCACCATCCACCCAATCGCCCCCTGGATCACCTGTACATCGAATAGCAGCTGCACCCCCGCCAGCAGCGTCAACACCATGATGATCCGGCTGAACCACCATTCCGACACCCGGTGGTGCATCCAGTGCCCCAGCCACGACCCGAGCGGGATCAGCGCGACCAGGCACAGATCGAACAGCAACACATCCGTCTTAATCAGCCCGGCCCACGCGTAGAACGGCAGCTTGGTGATGTTGATCAGCGTGAAGGTCCACGCCACCGTCCCCACGAACAGCGTCTTGCCGAAACCCTGCGAATATACATACAGGCTCACGATCGGGCCCGCCGCGTGCGCGATGGTCGATGTGAATCCCGCGAGCACCCCGGCGATCACCGCCGTTCTCGGCCCCGCGCGATGCCGCGCCACCCACGCCATGGAACGGTCCTTCGCCAGGATGTACAGCCCGAAAACTATCGCAATGACCCCGACCATCCGCTTGATCAGCAGGCTGTAAAACGCCACCCCGTCCTGCCCGATCTTCCACCACACCGCGGCTCCAACCAGAATCCCAGCGCACGCCGGAACAAAGATCGCCAGGATCACCCGCCAGTCCTTATTGCGCCGGTGGTGGTAGATCGCGTTCAGGTCGCACAGGATCAGCAGCGGCAGCAGTGTCGCCGCGACCTTGTCCACCGGCATCACCAGCATCATCAGCGGGAGCGACAGGATCCCCGCGCCCCCCGCGAACCCGGACTTGCTGATGCCCTGGATGACGATTGCGACCGCCGCAAACAGCCAGAACAGGATCGGCGGCACGCCGGGCTCGATAAAGGCGTCAAACATATGCGGGGATCTCGCGCGAAGAATGCAGAGGGCGTAAAAGAAGCGGCAGGTCCGAAGACCTGCCGCGCGGAATGGAATCAATTTAGGCTGAACGCTACTGGACCACCTTGATGAAGGGACCCTGCCCATTCGTACCGTCGGGCAGAATGTGGATGTTGCCCGCCTGCTTGCGGTCCTCATAGCTGAAATCCAGCAGCCGATCATCATCCTTGTCACGCGTCGCCAGATACGCGATGCGCAGGCCAATCACGTGGTACCTGTGCTCGGGCTCATAGTCGACGCCTTCTGTGCCCGGCGCGCCCACCGAAAGGATGCCGCCGTCGTTGCCGCCCGGTCCGTTGCCAATCAGCACAAACCCGTCGTAGTTCGGCGGCGGAAAGAAAATGCGACCGTTCAGATCCGGATGCGACGTGTCGAACACGCGACCGTAGTCGCCGTCATCATTGCCGAGGCGAACCCAATACCGGCGTGCCGCCGTGAGCTGCCGGGAGTTGAAGGGAATATACGCATACGGCCGCACATTCGACGCGAGTTGGGCGGTTCGTTCATTCACAGCGCCCGACATCGGCGAGTTGCCGCCCGTGTACAATTCGTCCGAGAAGATATAGCCGTCCGTGCCCGGGTTCCGCACGCCCACCGGCAGGTACTCGAACAGGCTCAGCGAACCGTCCCGGTTGCTGTCGAACGAGTTCGTATAGCGGGCCACTTCGTACACATCCGTCGCGTTGTGCAAACCGATGGTGTACGTATACGGCTCCGTGACAAAGTACGGCGCGCCGAAAGGAGAAGGGAAAGGAAGGGCCTGGTCCCGCGATTCGTTCTTGATATACCCGTAGGCCGGCGGGTAACCAAACTTGTTCTCGACGCGCGCGGCGTACTCCGAAAGCGATTGCGTGATCTGTTGCATGTTCGCCTTTGTCTTGGTTTCCTGCGCCTTGTTCAGATACTGCGGCACCGCGACCGCCGTCATGCCCGCAAGCACGGCAATAATCGCGATAACTGTCAACAGTTCAATCAACGTGAAGCCTGCATTGGATGCCCAATGCGCCATCCGGCCACGATTCGTGTTCTTCATGCTTGTATCTCCCGGGAAAATATAGGGTTTGAGCTACCTTCATGATACCATCGACGGGGGAAGCGGTCAATGGTCTTGATGCATAACTATCCGCACGAAAAGAGGATAGGGCGCAAACTGCGTATTCTGGCGCATAGCCGCCCCCCGCTGTCAACCCAATACCGGCGCCAGCAGGTCCCGGTGGTCCCGGATCCAGCGGCAAACCGACGCCACCGTCGCCTCCGCCGTGAGCTCCGGACGCCAGCCCGTTGCCTCGGTCACCCGCGCGTGGTCCGTCAGGTAAAGCGGCACGTCGGCCGGCCGATCGGCAAGCTCGCTGCCAATTTCCATTGATCGGCCCGTTTCCGCCGCGCACAGCGCCGTCAGCTCGCGCAGGGATACGCTCACCGGACGCCCGCCGCCCACGTTAAACGTGCGCCCGCTCAGCGCGTCCAACTGGTCAATCTGGCGGTAGATCAGGTCGGTCAGGTCGTCAATATGCAGGATATCCCGCACCTGTTTGCCCTGGCCGCCGAAACCGATGTACGACAGCGGGCCGCCGTAGAGGTGCCGCGCCGCCCACAAGACCACCACGCCCTGATCCGCCTTGCCCATCTGCCAGGGGCCCGTGAGCACGCCGCAGCGGTTGACGATCCCGCGCAGGCCATACATCGCCAGGTACTCCAGCATCATCAGTTCCGAGGCGAGCTTCGTGGCGCCATAGAGCGACCGGCTGCCCTCCAGCGGGAAGTCCTCCGCGACGCCGCGCGCGCTCGCGCCGGCCAGGGACTGATCGGGCGCCAGCTCCAGACGCGTCTCCGCCTCCACACACGCCAGCCCGCGCAGCGCCGCAAGCGGGTACACCCGGCTGGTGGACAGGAAGATCAGCGCCGCCCCGTGCCGCCGCGCGGCCTCCAGGCAATTCAGCGTCCCCGTCAGGTTCGTATCGATCACGTACCTCGGCGACCCCTGAAAGCCCGCCAGTACCGAGGGCTCCGCGCTGCATTCGATCAGCAAATCGAAGCCGCCCGCCTCCTCCAGATCCGCCGCCACGCGGATATCACCATGCAGGAAGTCCACACCGCCCGCCCGCAGGCGCGAGAGATTCAACTCGGAACCCCGGCGCCGCAGGTTGTCGAGGGCCACGACGCGCGGCGCCCCGAAACGCGCCTTGAGGCCGAGGGCCAGGCTCGAACCCACAAACCCCGCCCCGCCCGTCACCAGAATCGATTGCATGCGCGCGCGTGTTCCCTTCCCTTGATCGCTCTGCGGTGGCGTGCCTAGAATGGACGCTGGCCCGAACATTTCCCAGCGGGATCGCGGGCCCGCCGCCCCGCCGCACGCAGGGTACACCGCCGCCGCCCGAAACAACAACCCCGGGCCGGTAAACTATCACCCCAATGGAGAATGCGCATGCCCGCTCCCGCCGCCCCGCTTCGCCCGGCGGAAAAGAATTCCCTCGTGTACTCCATCCTCATCCCGGCGTACAACGAGGAGGAAAACATCGCGCCCACCCTGGAGGCGCTCGGGGCCGCCCTGCGCGCCGAGAATATCCCCTTTGAACTCCTCGTCGTCAACGACAACAGCACCGACGGCACTGCCGCCGTCGTCGAGGGCCTGGCCAACTCGCTCCCCGAGATCCGCCTCGTCCACAACCGGCCTCCCGGCGGCCTCGGCCGCGCCATCCGCTGCGGCCTGCGCCATTTCAGCGGCGACGCCATCGCCGTCGTCATGGCCGACAGCTCCGACAGCCCCCGCGACGTCGTGCGCTGTTACCGCAAAATCGAAGAGGGCTACGACTGCGTCTACGGCTCCCGCTTCATCCGCGGCAGCCGCGTCACCCACTACCCGCCCGTGAAGCTGCTGGTCAACCGCATCGTGAACAAGGCGATGCAGGCGCTCTTCCTCACCCACCACAACGACCTCACCAACGCCTTCAAGGTCTACCGGCGCCACGTCATCGAGAGCGTGCAGCCACTCCAGGCCGCCCACTTCAACATCACCATCGAGCTCTCCCTCTCCAGCCTCATCCGCGGTTACCGCATCGCCCAGATCCCCATCGACTGGTCCGGCCGCACCTGGGGCGTCAGCAACCTCCGACTCCGAAAAATGGGACGCCGCTACCTCTGCACCCTCCTCATGATATGGTGCGAACGCCTCCTCATCCTCGACGACCTGCTGACCGAAAACAAGGCCCCGGAACCCGAACCGCGGGATTCCACGGAATAGCCCGGCTGTCCAACGCCACGCGATCAGGCGACGCGCAATGGATCGCGGACATTCCTGTCCGCGGCAGGAGGAGCGCCAGACTTCATGTGATCGTGGCGCTTGTGAAATGGCCCCGGTCCCCATTCCATTCCGGTTTTGGGGACGCGGGGATCCTATTCCAGGCCAGCCATGCCCGTCGAATGCCGAAGCGGGCGTTGCCGCAGGCAGGCCGAAGGTGCGCCGTGGCGGGAATGCCCGAGATCCTTTTACCGTGCCTCCTCTGAAATTGCCGGAGTGCCTGGGACTATACATGCTCGCTACTTCAGGCCGCTAAAGTGTTACAGACATCTCGGAGCGTACGTAGTAGCGCTTGTGTGTGGGACCAGACATCCCGGTACCGCACGTACAGCGGCGGAGCCCTCTCCGCTCTTCATCGGTTTACGGCGCCACTTCCTCGGCCAACTGCCGTTCAATCTGCTCAAGCGCTGACGCGATATTCTTTTCCATTCGCGCCAGGTCCTTCTCTTTCATTGCAATTGGCTTACTTCGGATCAGGTCGTTGCGCATGAATTGTGCGGCTTTCGCGGCCTTACGATAGTACTTTTCCCGCCGCAGGAGATCGTCCATTCTCTCCGCCCGAAGGAGGGCCTTCGAGGAATCCGGCATCCCTTCACCGGTGGAGAGTTCCTTATAGAGGTCATGGTGGCATTTTGCCGCTAGATTACTTAGCCCTTGAGCGATATGGACCGCAGCGGGAATATAGTCAGGATGCCTGTAATCGACGTTCCGCAGGATCGGTGCGGCGAATCTTTCCAGCAGCGCGATGCGCTCCTGATGGGGAATGGGCAGCGTCTCCAGCGGCGAAACGGGAAGATATGCGAAGGGAATGAGCATCACCCGATAGAAATAGTCGGACTCGGGGTTTTCAAGCAACCAGGCGTCCACCACCTGGAAAAGGAACTGAAGATCCCCTTGCTCCCTCAGAATGAGAAGCGGGCGCAGTTGAGCCCATTCCCTGATCTCCGGCGGGACGGTGGGATCGTCCCGAAGTCTTGCGCACGCTTCCAGTCGCGTATTCAGATCGCGTTCCGAGTCCTCTGCAATGTTGCGCGTGACATAGATATCTTCCCGAAGGCGCACCCCGGCATCATCGGCCTGCTGTGCCGCATACATCCAAAGCTTGCCAACATCCGATGCGCTTAGCGAGCGAACATGCTGTGCCCTGCTATCTCCCATAGGAAGCAGGACTGCAAGAACCAATGCAAGTACTACAGCTTTACTTTTGCCGGTCATGGTAACCAACTCCTTCAATTCGTGGCACATCTTCTTAGAACTACTCGACAAGCCGCGTATCGTATGGTTCTGTTATCCCGGCGGCCAGATTCTGCGCCTTTCGCATATAGGAACTGATTGCCGTCAGCACGGGGGAGTCTTTCGGGTAGGCATCCAGTACCTCTTCCATGAAATCCAGCACTTCGGGTGACGCCGGCGCAGCGCCAAGGTAAGCGGAAACCGCCATCCGAGCCGCGAATTCCAAGTCGTGCGCTGATATCGGCGTACCCTCGGAAGTACGGAGGTAGGGGCACTTTTCCGGGAGCGCTGCCGCCGTGGCGCATTTCTTTAAGATTGCGATTTCGCGCTCGGTGGCGTCAAATGCGAGCTGTCTAAATACTCCCCAGATGATGGTACGTTCTACCTGGGTGAGATTTTCCGAGTACGGCAGTGAGAGAATCTGCTCACGCAGATCAGTCAGTTTCTGATTGTGCGGTTCGACCTTAAGTGCGCTTATGCCCGCCAGAACAAGCTGCCAATTGGGTTCGCCGTCCTTGAGATAAGGCTGAAGTATGGAAACTATTCCTTCCACTTCCCCCTCGGATCGTGGCACGGGTTCGAGCGTTCTTGGCGCGCCAAGCAGGCCCCCGCGACCGGCTACGGTCTGTTTAACAAGATTCTCTCGTTCTTCCGCCATTACCTGCAGTCTTTCGATGGCGGCCGCTTCTCCCTGAGTAGCGTAGGCGCTCGAGCTGAGTAGGACGGCGACCGTGATACACGGCAGAAGCGCGAAATACCTGGAGTCGAAGAATTGTAATAGCATACCTATACCTCCGTCTTAACTTACAGACTATTCACTCCGATTTCCTCTGGAATAGAACAGTCAGGCGGCGAATCGTATGGCTCTGTTATGCCGGCCGCCAGATCGTGCGCCTTTCGCATATTGCGATTAAGCATATCTAGTATGGGGGAGCCTTCCGGGTAGGCGTCCAGTACCTCTTCCATGAAATCCAGCACATTGGGTGACGCCGGGGCAACGCGAAGGTAATCTGAAACCGCCATGCGGGCCGTGAATTCCAGGTCGTGCGTTGATATCGGCGTATCCTCGGAAGTCCGGAGGTAGGGGCACTTCTCCGGGCTTGCCGCAGCCTTGGCGCAAGTCTTTAGGATTTCGATTTCGCGCTCGGTGGCGTCAAATGCAAGCTGTCTAAATACTCCCGGGATGATGATACGTTCTACCTGGGTGAGATTTTCCGAGTACGGCAGTAACAGAATCTGCTCGCGCAGATCGGTCAGTTCCTCGTTGTGCGGTTCAAGCTTAAGCGCTCTTATGCCCTCCAGAACAAGCTGCCAATTGGGTTCGCCGCCCTTCAGATAAGGCTGAAGAATGGATATTATTTCTTCTACTTCCCCCTCAGCGCGTGGCACGGGTTCAAGCGTTCTTAGCGCGCTTAGCAGGCCCCCGCGAGTGGCTACGGTCCGTTCAACAACACTCGCGCGCGCTTCCGCCATTACCTGCAGTCTTTCGATGGCGGCCGCTTCTCCCTGAGTAGCGTCGGCGCTCCAGCTGAGTAGGACGGCGACCGTGATACACGGCAGAAACATGAGATGTCTGGAGTCGAAGATTTGGAAGAACATACCTATACCTCCATCTTTTGTTTGGCTTAGGGATTTGCCATGGCCCCGTACGCGGAGGGCTGATTAGTTCCGGTGCAACCAGTGTTCGGATCAAGCGTGAGCGCTTTCTCCGAAACGTACGTGCGGCTCGCCCCATAGCTCATGAGATTTTTACGTATTCGTCGTCGGTATTGCTCAAATCAACGTAGCCCGGGCTCTGATTGTGCCCGAACTCATGGACAAGCGTATCGCCGCCCGTGTGTTCATAATGAACTAGCTTTGGTAAATCTGTCAAGGAAAGTATCCAGACGATTGAGGCATTTGCCGGGCTGTTCACCCTTCCCGCGCTCCGGCGCCATCCCTCCCGAGCGCCAGCCGCCTGCGGAGGACATGCGGAAAAGCGAACGTCGATTGGCATCGGAATGGGGCCGACCGCCCCGGAACGGAATCATGGACTCGCCCCCAGCGGAATCGGTGGCCGGCTCGACCGGAATACGCAGGAGCGCCTCCACAGCGGCGCCTCAAGGCCCTTCATGGAGCCGAAATCTGGTAGGATAGCGGTGAAGGTGATTTGTCGCCTTGGTGACGAGGTGCTGAAGGTGTTTCGGGTATGACGCAGAGGATTGAGACATGACCCAGATTCCCGCGTGGGATGCGGCGGGTATCATTCCGCCTGTTAGGCCCGGCGCAGTTGGACACAGCCTGGATCGTTCCCCCTACATCGCGGGCGCGCTGGACCTGGTCGCGCGCTTCGGAACGAGCCAGGAGCGCTGCGCGATCCTCGACGGCTGGTTGCGGTACCGGGAAGAGTTGTATAGCGCCGGGTTGGTGACAGGTTTTCAATGGCTGGACGGAAGTTTTGTGGAGGATAGTGAACAGTATGAAGACAGGGCGCCCGGCGATATTGATGTGGTGACCTTTTTTGAATTGCCGGCAGGAGTGGATCAGATTCAGTTCGACGGGCAGTATCCCGAGTTGTTTGACCCGGATGCGACCAAGGCGAAGTATTTGGTGGACGCTTATGGTATGGAACTCGGACTGCCGCTGGACACTGAACTCATTGCCGACGTTACGTATTGGTACAGCCTGTGGTCTCACAGGCGGCAGGATTGTCGCTGGAAAGGTTTTGTGCAAGTAGACCTCAATGCCCGGGCCGATGAGGTTGCCGCGGCAAATCTTGCCATAATTGCCAAGGAGTTGCAGCAATGAACCTGCAAGAACGAGCGCACCTCACCTCCGAAATCGCGATGCTGAATGATTTGCTAAGCAAAACGCCCAAGGAGCGTGTCATACATCGAAAGGGATTTGAAGCCCGGCTCCGCGCTGTACGTGAACTGTTGGATAGTGCCCCCGAGCAGACGGAGGCCCATTCGGGCAAAGTGCTCTTTCGCGGCGAACCAATCGTCGGAACGCACGGGATGTTTGCATCATTTGCGGGCAGGGCCGCGCATGCATTTTCCGAAGCCGTAGCGACGGTGACCGAAGGACTCGCGGGGACGCTGGGGAACATGGGGCCAATTGCGGGTGGCGACCGGAGCCGTCTCTTGATTACAGGGACTGCAACGGGTTCCTTCGGGTTCGCATTTGAAGTACCCGTTGAACCCACGTTGCCTGGGTACGATGGCCCCGGCAGCGTAGCCCTTGCTATACCGAAGATTCAGGATCTGTTTTCAGAGGCGTCTCAGGGAGAAGTCGAAAGCCTCGCCGACATAGTTGCCGATATTCACCCGCGTGCGGTGAGGAAAGTGAGAGAATTTCTGGATGTACTTGTCGAATATGGCGCCTGGTGCAGCCTGGAGTATCAAGATCGCCCCTTCGCATTTAAAGACGTTTCGGAGGTGCAGGAGACGTGTTTTCTGCTACGCGACGAGAATATGGCGGAGTCGGATACAACCGTTGTAGGCGTGATGGAGGGCATATTGCCCACCGCGCGGCAAATCGAGTTACGCGTGCCCGAAGAAGAAATCCTCCGGCTGCGAATTCGCCGGGAAATCAAGGATGTGGAAGCCCTTAAGGCTTTAATGGATAAGCGGATCAAGGTACAGCTTCATGTAACGCGATTGGCGAATCGAAAGCCACGATACGAGCTAACGGCTGTCCCTGAACTTGCATAGCAGAATGCGCGAAATCGCTGGCTATTCGAACTCTTGAATTTCCGCATCGCCTGACACCTTCAAAACCAGCCTCGCCCGCCTCACGAACGCCGCGCAGAAGGCGGTAAAGACCACAGCCTTTTATCTGCAATCGAACCCGGCGAATCCGGGCATGAAGCTGCATGAGCTGGAGAAGGCCAAGGACAAGCACTTCTGGTCGGTGCAGGCGGCCGGGGCAAGTCTCAGGCAAGAAACACCTGAGTCCCTGGGTCGCCGGTTTGATCGGAATGATCCAAGCTCCGTTTCGACGCCGGAAGCATCTCACGCCGCGTGCATCTTCCTCAATCGCGACTTTCCCTCTTCCTATGCGCCGGCCAGTCCCTTCTGCCTTTTCCGGAGTACGACGCCGAGGATGACCAGGCCGATCACGAGCGCGATGGCGATATGGCGCACGTAGATGCCGGTGCCGGGGATTTGCGCGTTGTCGTTCAGGATGGAAATGGCGGCGCCGGAAATTGCGAGCCCGATGGCGACGATCATGAGGAGATTCCACACGAGGCGCGCCGAGCCGGTGGGCATGTTTTCGCCGAGGAGGCGCCGGCTGTTCATCATGTAGAAGAAGGCGATGTAGGCGATGGGCAGGAGGGCCATACCAAACTTGCTCGTGGGTACGGCGAGGTAAAACTGGGCCTCTCCGGACCACAGGAACAGCGCGCCGAATGCGCCGGTGAGCCCGGGCAGCAGGCAGGCGAACCGGTAGAGCCGTCCCGTGAGGGGCTTGCCGGCCATTTCGCATACGGCGAAGCCGTTGATCAGCATGAGGATCACGATGGTGGAGATCGCCATGCCCGCGACGCCGATGCCGAAGAGGGCCTGCGCGTAGCGTTCGCCGGCGAGCCGTTCGAGGGCGTTGGCGAGATCGAATGCGTCTCGCCGGATGAGCGTGGCCGCGAGAATGCGGTCGGCCTCGGGCGCCTCTTCCAGCGCGAGCCCGCCGCCGCTGGCCGCGAGCATGTCGTTCAGGTTGCCCTCGTACGCCTCGACCAGCTTGGCGGGCAGATCGGGCCGGGATTCAACGGGGGTCTGGTGGTATTCGGCGAGGCCGGATTCGGGGACCGCGTGAAATTGGGAGGCGGCCGCGATCACCACGCAGCTGGTGGCCAGGAGGAAGGGGATGAAGAGGCTCGTGGCGAGATCGAACTTCACGAGCCCGCAGAATTCCTTGTCCCAGCCGCGTTTCATCATGGAATAGGGCAAGAGGAAGGTCATGTTGATGCCCACGGCGGTGGCGGCGGCGGCGACCATGCGATCCCGCTGCGCCGAGACGATCATTTCGTGCCAGTAGGCCGGGGCGAACGAGGCGTTCACCAGGGGCATCAGGGAATCCGCCGGCGCGAAGATGAGGCCGGGATTGGGGATGAATCCGGCGAAAATGCGCCCCCAGGGCAATCCGTCGGCGCTCAGCGTCAGCAGGAGGACCACCAGGAAGAAGCTGACGACCACCATGCCCACCATGAGTTTCAAGACGATGTCGAAGGCCTTGTAGGCCGTGCCGCTCTTGTCGTACAGCCAGACAATAACCGCCGCCGCGACCAACAACAGCACGGTGGCCACATAGTTGCCGCCGTTGAAGGTGAACAGCCCGAGATTCTGGCGCATCGCCGCGACGCCGAGCGAAAACTGGGGCATGGCCCAGACCAGGTTGGCCAGGAGCGTCGCGATGACCCAGCCCCACCCCAGCACCGGGCTGACGTGCGTATTCAGCGCGCGAAACGGCCGCTCGCCGGAACAAAGCGCGACCTGCGCGATGGCGCTGAGCATCACGATGCCAAAGAGCATCATCAGCGGTTGCAGCCACATCATTTCGTAGCCGCCGATGATGCCGAGATAGAGGCTGCCCGCGAGCGATCCGCCGCCCAGCGTGATGGCGCTCTGCAGCCAGCCGGGGCCCGAAAGCCTGAAATACAGCCCAAGCGTCGCGCGCGGGCCCGCCTTTCTTGCGGCAATAATCTTCTCGCGTGTTTCGGTGGCGTTATCCGTCGTCATGGGTAGTCATCCCGTGGAGATTAGGGGTTGGCGGCTTATACTCATAATAAATGCGTTGGGAGTTTAACAAATGCGGCGGCGTATGTCTAAGGCGGCGGGGTTTTGGACGGGGGCAATCGCGTTTAAACGTCCAACTCGAGCCGAGCGCCACATGAACCACCTTCAATGCTATAAAGGGCGCGTGTTGGAGCGCTGGCATTTCGCCTGCGGCGAATCTGGGACCTTGCCGGCACAGATGCCGGCGCTCCAAAACGCTCACTATCGTTGATTCAAGGTTCCAAATCGACTCAAGTTTACGCCCATATACCGAGATCGAGTTTAAATGCGATTGCCCTGGGTTTTGGGCGGGGGTGGGAACTCCGGGGGTTCGCTGGCGGCTTGATGGGGCCGCGATATGTGGCATAATAGGGGTCGGCCATGTGGGAAAGGTTCACCGATGCAAGTAACGAGGGTTCAAGTCAGCGGCTTCAAGTCTCTGGCGAATTTTGAACTGGAACTCGCGCCGTTTACGTGTCTAATCGGCATGAACGGCTGCGGAAAATCCACGGTGCTACAGTTTTTTGACTTTATTTCGCATGTACTTGCGGGCGACGTGGAGAAGTGGTTTGAAGCGCGGGAATGGGAGCCGGGAGACGTGGCAGGCCCGGGTTGTTCGGAAATTCAGTTCGAAATTCATTTTTCGGATGGCGCCAGTTGGTCTGGTGTTTACGCCGTTGAGCAACAGCGTTGCGTGGAAGAAAACATTGGAGCGGGTGCAATTTCCGGATCGTCGAAGAATTCATTCGCAACCCTGCCGCTCATAGAGGAAGGTGGAAAACTAGAGAATATTTCAGTGAGTACAAGACGCTTGGCCTACCGGGGTTCGGTGACGAATGCTTTTAAGGACGAGGGACTTGCGGAGGATATTCGCGTCCTGAAGCACTTCCTGAGAGCGACGAGGGTCTTTGATGCCCTCTCGCCTCAGAACCTGCGCCGCCGCGACCGACAGTCGCGGGACTCCATCGGACATGGTGGCGAACACCTGGCTACCTACCTGGATTCTCTTCCCAGAGGCGCATTGGAGGACATGGTTGCCGAGCTCAAGAATCTCTACCCACACCTGGAGAAACTGACAGTACAAAACCTTCCGGGCGGGTGGAAGGAACTACTGCTCCTGGAAGCCTATGACCCCGCATCGCATCTGCACACGCGTTCGCGCCACATTAATGATGGACTCTTGCGCTTCATTGCTATCCTTGCGGAGCTTCGTAGCCAGCACCGTTTCCTGTTATTCGACGAAATAGAGAATGGCATTAACGCCGAGTTCGTTGAAGGCCTGATCGGGCAACTTGTTTCCGCTCAACCGCAAGTCATGGTCACCACCCACAGCCCCATGATTCTGAACTATCTGGAGGACGAGATCGCCCGCAAGAGCGTTGTGTTCCTCTACAAGGGGCCCGACGGCGGCACCCGCGCCAAACGCTTCTTCGACATTCCATCCATCGGCCAGAAGCTCGAGGTCATGGGGCCGGGCGAGGCATTTGTTGATACCAATCTCGTGTCACTTGCAGAGGAACTGAACGCGGCGGTGGCGGGGGCGTAGATGCATTTTCTGTTCAGCGGTGAGGGGAGCACGGATTGCGGGGCATGTAGCGATATCGACCGGATTTGTACCGGAGATCGCTTCCAGCCCGGGCCGATGATGCTCCTCGCGAGCCAGATTGTTGAGCACTTGCATGCGTACTCCCCGCTTGATTCCGGGTGTTGCGGGCTCGTTTCGAGAACCGCCCTGAAAGCCGCCATCGGTGACCTCAAGGCGAGGCGAAGGAGCCCAAGTCTTCCGGGCCCGCACCGAACGAAGGGGACGCTTTACTTCCGGCGTTCGGCGCGGGCCCTGGCGCGGTTGTCGCGTGCGTGGGCGGGGGAGACGAATGAGGAGGTCGTGGCGATTCTCTTTCGCGACAATGATGATCATCAAGCCACCTCGGCAACCCTCTGGAGGGCAAGGAGAGACGCCACGAGGGCGGGGTTCGAAGAAGAGGGCTTCGCGCGCGGAGTCGCCATGATACCGCGGCCCACCTCCGAGGCCTGGCTCCTCTGCGCGCTCAAGGAGCAGCCCTACGAACGGTGTGAAGCGCTGGAGGAACGTTCCGGTAGCCCGAACGCACAACGCCCCTTGAAGAAGGAATTGGCAGACCGACTGGGAGCAACGCCCACACGCGAACTGCTGTGTATGCTTGTGATGGACGGAAGAGTCGACGCTGGCCGGATAGAAATGCCGTCTTTCACGGCGTTTCGAGAAGATCTGAAGACCGCGATTGCGTAAGATGTCCGCCCCTACGCCCGGTACAGGCTCCGCCCGATCCCCATGGCTTCGCGGCAGGCTTCGACCGTTTCCAGGGCGACTGGCGTCACCTTCTTTGCGTTTTCGCGGAGGAAATCCTCGATGAACGCGTCATTGTTGG
The DNA here is from genome assembly GCA_019637335.1 of Candidatus Hydrogenedentota bacterium. Taxonomy (NCBI): domain Bacteria; kingdom Pseudomonadati; phylum Candidatus Hydrogenedentota; species Candidatus Hydrogenedentota bacterium. Next base: position 59,392 of record JAHBVV010000012.1, read on the forward strand.
CGGGGTCGTTGAACTTCTCGACGATGGGGGCGTTGAAGTTGTTGACGTGCTCGACGACGGCTTTCTTGAGGTTGCCGTAGAACTTGCCGCCCTGGCGGTACTGGTCGAGGAAGTCGAGGTAGACTTCCTCGGGGGCGACGAGGTTGAGGAGGCGGTAGAGGATGCTGAGGCCGCCGGGGAGCTTGTGGATGACCTGCTCGGGGTCGTTGCTCTCCGTGTCGAGGGGGAGGGGGTCGGTCGAGGTGACGACGGACATGATCTTCTTCTTCACCGCCGCGGGGTCGTCGAGGAGGTCGAGGGTGTTGTTGTCGCTCTTGCCCATTTTGGCGGAGCCGTCGAGGCCGGGCAGGCGCAGGGCGTCGCGCCCGACGGCCCGGGGGCGCTTGAGGGCTTCGCAGCCGAAGCGGGCGTTGAATTTCTCGGCGATGTCGCAGGCCATCTCCACGTGCTGGCGCTGGTCGTCGCCCACGGGGACCACGTCGGCCTTGACGATGAGGATGTCCGCCGCCATGAGGACGGGGTAGCCCAGGAGGCCGTAGGAAAGCGGGTTGCCGTCGATCTTCGGGTCGTCCTGGAGCTTGCTGAACTTGTCCTTGTAGGTGGTGCCGCGCTCGAGGTGGCCGATGTTGGTGATCATGCCCAGCAGCAGGGCGAGCTCGGCGGTGCAGGGGAGGTCGCTCTGGCGGTAGACCACGGATTTGGCCGGGTCGAGCCCGCAGGCAACGTAGGTGCGCAACATGTCGAGGGTGTTGCGGTAGATGGCGGTCTTCTCGGTGACCGTGGTGAGGGCGTGGTAGTCCGCAATGAAGTAGTAGCAGGTGGCGTCGGTCTGCTGGAGGCGCAGAAAGTGGTGGATGGCGCCGAAGTAATTGCCGTAGTGGAGGCGCCCGGTGGGGCGGATGCCGGAGAGGATGACTTCTTGCGGTGCGGACATGGAACGGCCTTATTCATGCTGGGGTTACGGGGGTATTGAGACCCCCTTAGGATACCGTATCGGGCGGGGCCGATTCCATGAATTGTGGCGGGTACAGGCACCCGCGAGAATTGGCTGGTCTCGGCGCTTTCGCGGCCGAGGTGGCATTTGTCGCGGGAGCCAGTCCCCTGGAAGTGTCCGCGCCCCTGAGGCGATTCTCAGGCCTTGCCCCGGGGGAGTTCGATTTTTCGCTTTTCTTCGTCGGGGTTCTGTTTGTAGAAGAGCGCAACGTGGCCGATCATGCCGGCGATGTGGCTGCCGGTCCGGCGTTCGATTTCCTCGGCGAGGGCGCGCTTTTCGTCCTTGAACTCGTTGAAGCGCACCTTGACGAGGTCGTGGGCTTCGAGGGCCTGGGTGACGGCGCGCACGAGCATGTCGGTGACGCCCTGCTTGCCGATAATGACAATGGGGTCGAGGTGGTGGCCGATCTGGCGGAGGTACTTGCGCTGGGTGCTGTTAAGCTGGGTCATGGTGCGTCTCGGGGATGTCATGTGGGGGTGGAAGGAAGTATAGCAGAAGGATGGGCGGACGGGCATCCCCAGCGCTCCCGGCGGCCGGCGGCGCCGTGCTACACTCCGGGACGTGCTCAACCCGGTGGAGGTCCCATGCGTTTCCTCGTATCCCTGCTTCTTGCCCTGGCGGCGGTGTTCCCCTGCGGCGCCGGAGCGTTGCCCGATTTCGGCGTGATCCTCAATGACGATGGCGACCTCTCTTTCACGAGCCTCGACCCGGCGGAGTCCGTGCGGAATCTGCTCGCGCAGGTGGACTCCCTGGCAGGGTCGCCGGTGAAGACCCTGGCGTGGAGCGTGGGCGCGGGATCGGAGATTCTGTACTACCCGACGGCGGTGGCGAATACGTGGGGCTGGCGGCCGATCCCGGAGAAGTACGAGGCGGAGTTCGGGTCCTGGGCGCACAAGGTCCAGGCGGGGATGGCGGCGGGCGTCGACCCCATTCGCATCGCGGGCGAGCGGGCGAAGGAACTGGGGATGTATTTTGTGCCCTCCTACCGGATGAACGACGATCACTTCATCTTTGACCCGGTGGACTACCCGCTCACGGGCAAATTCTGGCTGGATCACCACGAGACGATGAAAATCGGTGAATCGCCGCAGCCCGCCGACCCGCACTACGGGAATCTGCTCGATTTCACGCATCCGGAAGTGCGGCAATATCGGCTGGACGTTATTTTTGAAGTCATCGCGCGTTATGAGGACATCCTCGACGGTATCGAGCTCGATTTCAACCGGTTCCAGATGATTTTTCCGAAGGATAAGGGCTACGAGCGCGGGCATCTGGTCACCGAGCTGATCGCGAAGGTTCGCGCGCGGCTCGACGCGGCCGAGGCGCGCCAGGGGCGGGCATTGTATGTGTTCGTGCGCGTGCCGCCGAGCCTGGCCGATTGCCACCGGATGGGCTACCGCATCGAGGACTGGCTGGACCCGCGCATCGTGGATGTGGTGCTGCCGTCGCAATTGATGACCCTGGCGCACGACATGCCGGTGCGGGAACTGGTCGAGCTTTGTGCGCCGTCCGGCGCGCAGGTGTACCCGAGCCTCTACCCGCGCACGTCGTACATGTGGCCCTTCCTGGAAGCGCCCGAAGCGCAGGACTACGCCGGGCGCCCGTCCCGGCAGGTCACCCCGGCGCTGTGGCGCGGTGCGATGGCGAATTACCGGGACCAGGGCGCGGCGGGCGTTCAGCTGTTCAACTTCAATTTGCCCGCCGATGCCTGGACGCACGAGATACTGCGCGACAGCATGATCCTGCCGCCACTGCACTACGCTCCGCGCGCGGACGCGATCTATGCGATTACCCCGGGGTACTACCTGGACTACACCAACACGTACCAGTACAAAAAGCAGATTCCGGCGGTCATCCGGGAGGGGGAAGCCGCCGCCTTCACGCTCTACGTCGGGGAGGACTACGCCGATCCCGCGCGGCGCGCGGCGGTGGCGTGGGCGGCGCTGCGCCTGGGCTTCAAGAAACCGCTGCCCGCAAACGGCTGGCGCGTGGAAGTGCAAATGAACGGGATGCGGCTGCACGAGGGCGAGCCCGGCGCGCGCCTCGTGGAGACTTCCGGCGCGCTGGCGTATTTACAGCTCCAGATTCACGACATGGCGGTCATCTACCACCGGGAGAACACCGTGCGGGTGCTGCTGCACGGCATTCCCGAGACAAGCCTGGAGGAGGCGCTGGTCGGCGTGTTTTTTCGCGCGCATGATTTGAGTTTGTGACCGTTCCGCCTTGAAAGATCCGGTGCGTCAACTGGAAAAGCCACCCTGGCCGTTCATGATGGGGACACCACGGTAAGTTCCGCGAAATAGTCTCGATAGAATCCGTAATCCCGGGTAATGAGCCGGTCGCATTGTACCGCGGCGTGGCCCGCAACGAGAAAATCCGTGATAAGCCGTTGCCTTGAACCGCCCCGATCAATATAGCGTTTCCAATGCTGGCCGGCGACATGGGCGGCATCTCGATTCACGGGCGAGTAACCGATTCCGAGAATGCCCATGTTCTCGTCGAGCACTTCCCGGGAAGGGAACAGGGCCCCGAGTTCGGCCCAAACGACTTCGCAGGCGACAACCGGGCCATCATTGATGCACTCGCGAAGCAATCTCGCCGACGCTTCGCCATATACGGGGTCGATCTTGAAGACATCGACCAGTACATTTGTATCAACGGCGGAAATCATTTGGCGCCGCGAACATATGCCATGAGTTCGTCGGTAGAATGATCAGACTGAAGGCATCCCATCACGCGGCTCACGGGATCTTCGCAGACCGCCTTGATGGCCACCAGCTTGCCGTCCTCCTCGTGAAATTCGAGGACGGTCCGGGGAGTAATGCCGAGCTTCCGGCGCAATTCCTCCGGTATCCGCACGTCGCCAGATTCCGTTACGATCGCTTCCATGGGGGGCTCCTCTGTTTAAGGCCACGGTAACGCCATTATACACCACGTTACAGCGCGGGCGCGTGGCGGGCGCAATGTGGCGCGCCCTGTCCGCCGCCGGCAAGTTTCCGCCTCTTTGCCCGCGACCCAGCCATTATTCGAGCGCATCAAGGGGCCGGGTTGACCGGGCGCTTACGGAGCGTTAACATCGGCCTGACGCCAACGAAACGCAGCAGTGATAGCATAGGCGAGTCGCTCTGCCCGGTCGCGCCTCCGAGCCGGCCACAACAACAAGGAGTACCGCACGTGAAGTCACTACAAACGGGTTCCCGCCGGAGCTTTCTCAAACAGGCGGCCGCCGTCTCCCTGGGCTTTCAGGGCCTGGAAGCGCTCTTCCTCCGTACGGCCTTCGCGGGCGTTTCCGCCGCCGAGATCCCCGCGGGTTTCGGGCCGCTCGCCCGCGATCCGCACCGCATCATTGACCTGCCCGAAGGGTTCACCTACCGCGTGGTTTCTTGGGCGGGCGATCCCATGGACGACGGCCTCGTGGTTCCCGGCGCGCCGGACGGCATGGCGGCGTTCAGCGGACCCGATGGGCTTACCGTGCTGATCCGCAACCACGAGCTCTCGCCAGGGTCCGACGCCAGCGGCTTCGGCCGCCAGAATGAGCGTCTGCAGAAGATCGACGCCTCGCGGCTGTTCGATCCCGGATTCGGGGCGTCCCCGTCGGCCGGCGGCACGACTACCTTGCACTTCGATACCCGGACCGGCGAAGTGAAGCGGCAGTTCATGAGCCTGGCGGGCACCAGCCGCAACTGCGCCGGCGGCCCGACGCCGTGGGACAGCTGGCTGACCTGCGAGGAGACGGTGCAGCGCGCGGGCGATATCTGCGAGCAGGATCACGGGTGGGTCTTCGAGGTGCCCGCGGCCGCCGATGGCCTGGTGGAACCCGTGGCCCTGAAGGACATGGGCCGCTTCAACCACGAGGCCGTGGCGGTGGATCCGGAGAGCGGCTGCGTGTATCTGACGGAGGATCGCCACGACGGGTTATTCTATCGGTTTATTCCCAACGTCCCCGGCGAGTTGGCGCGTGGCGGGCGGCTACAGGCGCTGATTTTCCGGGATCGCCCCGGCGCGGACACCCGCAACTGGGACGAGGACGTTCAGGTGAAGACCGGCGAGCGGATTGCGGTTGCGTGGATGGATATCGAAGACACGTTTTCCGCCGAGGACGACATGCGCCTCAAGGGCTTTGAGGCCGGCGCGGCTCGGTTCGCGCGCGGCGAGGGCATGTGGTACGGCAACGGCTCAGTCTATTTCGCGTGCACCAATGGCGGCCCCATCAAGAAGGGCCAGATCTGGCGCTACTACCCAAGCCGCTTCGAGGGGACGCCCGAGGAAAAGGGGAAGCCCGGCGAACTCGAGCTGAGCGTCGAATCCCGCGATGCCGGGCTGATCGACAACGCCGACAACATCACCGTGAGCCCCTGGGGCGACCTGATCATCTGCGAGGACGGATCCGGCGAGCAGTTCCTGGTGGGCGTCACGCCGGAAGGCGGCATCTACAAGTTCGGGCGAAACGCCACCGCGCGCAATTCAGAGTTCGCGGGCGCGACCTTCAGCCCGGACGGAAGCACGCTCTTCGTGAATATCCAGGCCGATGGCATCACCCTGGCCATCACCGGCCCCTGGGGAAACCGGCGTAGCGCCTGAGCATTCGGCCATTCTTGAGACGGGAAAAAATAGAGGGTGCTGTTCTGGTATTACCGCGCCTCGATAGTGGGGAAGGTAGAAAAGCCTCGATTTTAGCAGTTCGCCGGAAATCCGTTATGATACGGGCTTTCAGCCCTGGCCGAAATCGTCGTCGTTTTTCCTGGGCCTCCGGCCCAGGCTGATATGATCGGGCGCCTTCGGCGCAGAAGAAATGGTATTCCGAAATTCAGGGCCGAAGGCCAGCTTCAAACCAGCCTGGGCCATCGGCCCAGGCAAAGGGATCCCAGCTGGTGATGAGGGCTGAAGGCCCGCTCCATAGCGCTCGTAATTCATCGGTAATATCAAAATGCACCAGAAATGAATCGGGCCGGTTCCGAAGCTGGAACCGGCCCGTTACCATTCGTTTGCGCGTGGCCTACTGCGCGTCCACCTTGCCAAGCAGGCCGATCGGATCCTTGTCCACGCCCTTCTTGCAGCCGTTGCAGCAGAGCTTCACCAGGCGGTTCGCCACGACGACCTCGGCCGGGCTGTCTCCCAGCGCTTCGCCGGAGACCGGGCAGGCGGTGAGCTTGTAATCCGCTTTCTGGGCCTCGATCACCTGCTGGTCGAGCTTCGCCATGAACGAGGCCGGATCCGCTTCCACCTTCGCCTGGCAGTTCTTGCAGCAGGTCTTGAAAAGGCGGTTGCCGGCGATGAACGAAACGCCGCCGTTCTTCAGCTCCGCGCCGGAATTGATGCAGGTCGTCGCGGGATAGTGCGCGTCCTGATCGGCGATGAGCTTCTCGTCGATCTTGGCATTCATTTCCTCCGCGTTCTCGCGGTACTTCTTCTCGCAGCCCGCGCAGCAAAGCCGCACTTCCCGGCCATCCTGAATGATCACCGGGGCTTCGCCCATGCTGCCGAGCTTCTCGCCCGACACCGGGCAGGTGTTCAGGGTGTAGGGATCGCCCACCCGCTCGGTCTTCTCTTCCTTGGCCGTCGCCACCATCGACAAGGCAATCGCGAGTCCACACACACCCAACGCCAATAGCTTTTTCATGGTCCTATATCCTCTCGGGGTTCATGGCAGGAGCGCCCGGCGAGACCCATCCCGCCTCCGGCTCACTGCTGCCTGCAAATCTACCAGTACGTATTACCATAGCAAGCCGCCGCGAAAAATGCACGCCTTTTTCAGCCGGCCCCACCCACTGTATTCGCCGGACCGGCTGGCTTGTGTAGGGAGCTGCGGGCGGCGGCTACCCCGCGAGCCGATCCGCGAACCACGCCGCCATCGCCCCGCATTCCTTCGCGATTCCGCGCCAGGGGTGCCCTTCGCCCCTGTGCGTGATCAGGGCCGCGTCCGCCCCGGCCTCCTTCAGCGACTTCACGAAGCGTTCCGACTGGCTGTAGGGGACCACGGCATCGTCCGTGGCGTGCGCGAGGAGAAAGGGGGGCGGGTCCTTGGGGATCTGATGCAGCGGAGAAATGGCGCGGGCCGCCTCCCGGATCTCCTTCTTCGTGTGCCCGTGTATCCCATCCTCAAAGAGCATGCGGGTGATTGGCAGCGCGGAGTCCCGCCCGAAATCGAAAGGCTGCCCGCCGTAATCCAGCAGATCCGTCGGGGGAAAGAAAAGCCCCACCGCGGCAACCCCCGTGCCATGCCGGTACCAGGGCAGCCGGGATTTTGGCTCCGGCGGCTGGGGGCTCAGGGCGGTGAGCGCGGCGATGTGCCCGCCGGCGGAGACGCCGAAGATGCCGAGGCGCGCCGGATCAATATTCCAGGCCCCGGCGTTCTCCCTGATATGCCGGATCGCCGCGTGCACGTGCGCGGCCATGCGCGCGGCCGTGAAGAGATGCGCGGATCCGGGCGCGACCGCGAATACCGTGAAGCCGGCGTCGCAAAACGCGTCGATGGCCCCAAGCCCGATGTGTTCGTTCAGGCGCGCGCGGTCCGCGTGCCAGGCGCCGGCGATCACGTCGACAATCGCCCGGCCATTGGCGTTCTCGGCGGGCTCAAACACGTCCATCACGAGGCCCGCGCCATCGGCCTCGGCATACACCACGTTGCAGTGCTGGACATAGTGGCCCTTCGAGCGCGGGCGCGCGCGGAAGGCGCCCCGCGGCCGGTGGACCTGTTCAAGGGGCTCTGGAATGGGATATTTCACGCGGCAATCCTCGCGGGAACGGGCGTCGGGCGGCCCCGCGGGGGAAACCCGCGGAAGGCGCGAGGGATAGCATTCAGAGGCCCTGGCCACCGCCCCGCCGCCGTAACAGTTTGTCCCGTGTGAAGCAGCTATCATACAATTTCAGCCATGCATTCCCAAACCCCACTGGCCCGCCGCGGATTTCTCGCCCTGATCGCCGTACTTGCCGCGGCCGCCGGGGCCGCCCTGCCCGCGCGCGCCGCCGACTATCCGCCGCTGCCGGTGGAGATCAGCCCGGACCACCCGCTCCTGCTCTTTCAGGCGCTGCCGGCCTTCCGCGGCGACCCAGCCGCGCAGCGCGACCACGTGCTTGGCGCGTGGGCGCAGATTCCGGCGTCGCTCGCCTCGAACGCGATGCTCAAAATCGACGCGCCGGGCGGCGGGAATGCGCTGAAGGCCCACTTCGAAACCGTCCTGGCGGCGCTCCAGGAGCAGCAGATCCCGGCGGTGATTCGCATCGCGGACAACCCGCAACTGGATCGCCTCGATCCCGCGCTTCTGGAGAGTATCCTGGCCGCGCATACGATGGTGAAGGGCGTGGAAGTGGCCGGGCTGGATTTCCGCTTCTACAGCTCGCCGAGAATGCAGGATGGGCAGACACCCGCCGTAATCGCATGGCTGGCCGAAGTCATCGAGACCGCCGCCCGCTACGGGCGCTTCGTGTACCTGCCCATGAACGAGGTACAGTGGGCGCGCCTGATGAGCAACACCGCCTGCGAGCCGCTTTACCGAAAGATCGCCGCGTGCAGCGACTATGTCATCCCCGCGTGCCTCACGCGCGGCGATCACCTGCTGAGCAACCAGGCCGCGGCGCTCGGGCTCTGGCTCGAAGGCGCGGTTTCCAACTGGGGCATCGCCGCCGACGCCCGGTGGTATACGGACGCGAACTACCTGGCGCCCGGCGAGTTTGGCGCCGCGCCGGGGCCCGAGCGGATTCCGCCGTCCGTCTATCGCGCGATGCTGCTGAACGGCGCGATGACCGGCGCCACGGTCTACTCCTTCGAACATGCGGAGGCCCTGTGGTACGGGCCCGCGCGACACCATTGGGACGAGAGTATCTTTCCGACCCTGCGCGAGATCATGGCGAAATCCGCGATCGCGCGGCGCAGGTCGGTGTCGGCACGCGCGCGCATCGCCCTCCAGCTGGCGCCCGCGCGCAACCCGGAGGATTTTCACCTGAATCTGAAGGATATCGACGCGGTGCTGAACGAAGGCAACCTGCTCCGGGGCTCCTACGGCCTGGAACGCCCGGGCCAGATAGCCGAACTTGTACCCAACCGGGGCGATTATTTCTGGATTCCCTTCCTTTCGCCCCACGCGCCCTCCGCCGCGCGGGAGACCTTCGCGAAAATTATTCCCGCGGGGAGCATTCCCACGGCCCCGGCGTGGATCGCCGCGCTGGAGCCCTTCCGCGAGCCGATCGGGCGCGGCTCGGCCTTCATGGCGCAATCCGGCTTCGGCATCTTCGTGATGAACACGCGCGAGAACGCCCGCGAGCCGCAGGACTACAGCGTCGCGCGCGTCCCCCGGCCCGTCCGCGGATTCAAGGCGGGCCGCGAAGGCGAATCGGTCGTGCTCACGTGGAATTTCCGGGAAAACGACCTCGGCTACCGGATCTACAAGCGCGTGCTGCCGGAAACACGCTTCACCCTGCTCGATACGCTGCCCTCGGATACCTACCGCTACACGGACACCGGCGTGGGCGCGGACCAGACGATCGCCTACGCGGTGACCGCGCAGACCATGGAGATGGAGGAGATTTCGGGCACGGTGGGTTATGGAGAGTACCGGCTCTACAGCACCACCGAAAGCCGCATTGCGGAGGAGGCGGTGCTGACGCCGCTGCTCGCCAACGCCGATAGCACGCCGGTCCGCGAATCAACGGCGGACGCGGCATCCGGAGCGCCCTGGTGGCCGCCCCCGCTCGATGGCGTTCCCGGGGACCACGTCGAGGCGGCGCGGGCCATCATCGCGCAGATCGAAAACTGGGATCGCGCCCTCCTCGAGCGCGACCTGAACGGCGTCATGGGCGCGTACGCCACCAGCTACGAGGATCCCCAGCGCTGGGATTTCGCCTATGTGCGCCGCGCCTACCAGCAGATGCTCGAGCGCTGGCGCCACATGCGCATGCACCGGCAGGTTCGGCGCTGGGATTTCTCCAACTACCTCGCCACGGGGCAGATCAACGTCCTGCTGTATGTCCGCCTGTCGGGCAACCTCCTGACCGACAGCTCCGGCCTCGTCGCCGATGTCCCCGTCAGCATACCCCGCACCGAGGACGCCGAGGTCTGGACGACCTGGAGCGACACCGAGGGCGTCTGGCGCATGATCCGCACGAACCCCGCGCTCCCGAACTTTCGCGAAGTGCTCAGCTTTGACGCCGGCCCCTACGACAACTTTCCGCTGGGACCCGACCAGTATTGAGCGGCAAGCGCGCGGGATTCCGGGGCCATCTCCCTGATACGATAGTCGTGCGGGCGCAAACAGGCCCGGATTCGAGGAGTGTTATGGACGAAAAGCGGGGTTCCGGCATCTGGCGCGCCGCCGCAATCGCGGTGGCCGTGTTTGTGGCCTGGCGCGTGTTCAGCCCATCGGCGACGCGCGACGAACAGCCCCGGGGCGATGTGCCGGGGAGCGGACCGGCGGCAGATCAACGGCCGGGCCTCCTGCGGATGCCGGCGGGGATGCGCGAATACGGCGCCCTGGACAAACACGGCGCGGAGGACCACCACTGGTACCTGCCGTACGCGGTGGTGAACGAGGACCAGGCGCTGGCCATGGCGGAGGCGCTGAAATCGGCCGCGGTCGCCGGCAATCCGCTGCCCGATAAGCTGCCCGTGCCCGAGGGCAGGGGCGCGGCGGAACGGGACATGCTCTTCCGCACGGAGCCCGGCGTCTGGCGCTTCTACACGACCGACATTAACAATCCCGAATCGGGCCTCAACGATTCGGACATCCCCTTGGTGATTACGCCGCCCGCGCCCGGCGCGCGGTCGTCCGAGGTCCTCTACCTGGACGGCCACCTGGAATCCGTGCCCTTGGGGCGCTTTCCCTTGAGCCAGCCCTTCCTCGACGCCCTCGCCGAGCTTGATCCGCCGCCGGCGCCGTAACCACGCGCCTACACCCGGCTGCCCGGGGGGGGGATGGCTTCGCGGGCGGCGGCCCCGGCGCGCCGCTGCGCCTGAATGACGAACCAGGCGCCGAGCGTGAGCACGCCCGCGCCCGCCCACTGGATCGCGTTCATCGATTCATCCGCCCAGAGCAGCACCGCCAGAAAATTGGTCACCGCGGGATTGATCAGCATCACGCTGATGCAGAACGCCGCGCCGAGATGCCGCTGCGCGTAGTGGTAGGCCGCGTGCGCGATAGCGATCGGCAGGATGGAGGAGAACGCCGCAATGCCCAGCATGCGCGGGCCCGCCGTAGCCACCGTCTCCGGGTCGCCGAACGCGAACATGTTGAACGCGAAAATGGCCGAGGTGTAGACCGCGACAGCCGTGAACATCGGGATCGGGTGCAGGTCGCGCACGATGTGCTTGCCCCAGACGGCGTACACCGACCAGCAGACGGAGGTGAAGAGGAGCAGCCAGACGGCCAGGTCGATCGCCGGAATGAGGCTCGCCGACGGGTCCTTCAGCAGCACGCCGCCGACCCCCAGAAAGCCGAGCAGGGTCCCGATGATGTAGCGCGGGCTTGTGATGACCGCGCGCTCCTCGTGGTAGAGCACGTAGCTCATGGCGATGATCATGAGCACCTGCGTCTTCGTGATGAGCTGGGCCGTGGTCGCCGTCGTGTGGTAGAGCGAGAAGGTCCACGTGGTCTGCATCGTCGCGTTGAGCAGGGCGAGGCCCAGTGTCGCACGCGGGCGGAGGAACGCGGCCAGCAGCTCGTCGCGAAACCAGATCAGCGAGAACGCGAGCAGCAGGATCGTCGCAAATCCATAGCGCAGGAAGGCCTGGGTCCACGGATCGTAGGCGTCCGCGATATACCGCATGAATATCGGGGATATGGCCCAGCCCGCTGTCGCGGCGGCAAGGGCGATATAGGCCGAGGCGGGGGACTTCATGCGCGGATCGTTCCGGAGGGGGTTGAAAGCGGGGGCCAGCAATGCGGGGAAGGCCCCTATTATGCCGGGACGGCCCCCCGCGGCACAAGGCGCGTCAGCCCGCCTCCCCCGGTTTCGGGACGCTGATATCGAAGTGGAGCACGTCCTCGCGCGCGCCGAGCTTCGTATACAGCGCGATCGCGGGGTCGTCGCCGCGGTCCGCCTGCACGAAGATGACCCAGGCCCCCCGCGCGGCGGCGATGTCCCGCAGCGCGTTGATCAGGGCCGTGGCGATGCCCCGGCGGCGGTGCGTTGCGGCCACCGCGAGGTCGTAGATATAGATCTCGCTCCGCGCCTGCTCAAACTTCGGAAGCTCATAGGCCGCCAGCGCGCCGACCACCCGATCGCCATCCAGCGCGGCGAGCGCGATGAAAAACTCACTGCCGAGGAGGCGCGCCATATACGCCGGGCCGGGGCGCGCGTCGCCGTAGGTGTCGGGCTCGTCGAAGGCCTCGCCAAACAGGTCGAGGGACGCGTTCATCAGGTTCAGGTCGTCGGGGGTGAGCTGGCGGATTTCGATGGGCTGGGCGGACATGGGGCGTTCTATCTCTCCTGGTTTTATGGCGCGTTGTGTTCAAGAAATCCGGTATCCACCAAGCTGGGGGAGAACGCGCCGGCCTGTTTAGATTCAAGAGGGTAGATTGTACGGTACCGTTTACCGATTGCGGGCAAAGGGTTGTGCCGTGAGAGCGGCACGGTACGCATTACCACGGAGGACCGTGGTAACGAGGGAATTTCGTGGTCGGAATTCTTTTCTTGCCCACGGATTACACCGATGAAACGGATTGACGCGATGCTCGAACCAGATGAGACCGAACAAGTCACCTTGGAAACAGCACGCAGCCGCCTGCAGGCCTCAACGACCGAAATCATTTTCTATCCGTGTCATCCGTGTCATCCGTGGTCAAAAACCCTGATCGCAGCCAGCCACTGCTCCCGGGTGCATTCGTGTCCATTGGTGTTCATTCGTGGTTAAGAATGCGCTCTCGATCATCCACCCGATCCATCCGCGTACCAGGAATCACCCTTTGCGCTCTCTGCGCTCTCTGCGTTCTCTGCGGTCAAGACTTCGTCTCTCTTTCTCTTCGTGACCTTCCTCTTCGTGATCTTCGCGCCCTTCGTGGTGAGCATTTCTTTGGTTGCGGCGAGAGGCTGCCCTGTGTAATCCGTGGTCAAAAATCCCGATCGCGCCCAGCGGCTGCGCCCGGTGCGTTCGTGTGCGTTGGTGGTCATTCGTGGTCAAGAACGCGCCCCCGTTCAACCGCCCCAATCCATCTGCGTGCAAGAAATCACCCTATGCGCTCTCCGCGTCATTTCGCGGCAATCAGGTAATGGCCTTCCAGCGCGGATACACGGCGTACGCGTACCACACGACGGCGGCGGACAGCGCTATCGAGAGCCGCAGCCACCAGGCCGGGGCGATGTTGCCCGGCGTGTGCAGCGTGCTGCGGTCGGGCTTCATGGGATCATAGAACACCGACACGCGGTACCCCGGCTGCACGCGGTGCACCTCCGCGGGCGGCAGCGCGTTGGCGCTGTGCGCCAGGGGCCACTCCCCGTCCCACGTGCCGGCCAGATCGCGGCCCTGCGCGCTGTAGCGGTAGCTCACCTGCATCCGGAACGGGCGCCCGTCCGCGGTGCTCGCATTCTGGTAGGTGTAGACGTGGGTCACGTCCCCGATGGTTCGCTGCCAGTCCGTTCCCGGTTCGGCCAGCGGCCCCGCCAGCATCGCGCCTGCCGCCGCCAGCGCCAGCAGGAACAACACCCCATCGGCCGGCCCCAAACGCCGCCGGATCTTGTGCCGGTGAAAGCCCATAGCAGTATCCTCTTGCGCCGTATCGGGTAGTGTAGCACGAAAAGCGGCGTTTGAGAATACCCCCTTTCACGTTGCGGGACGGAATCAACGGATTTCGAACAAGAGCGACCGCTTCACGCGAGCATACTGCGCAAAAGGCAAAAAATGCCGCGCGAACCCCGCCGGTTTCGCGGCCAGGGAAGTCGCCGGCACCGTTCCCCCGCGCCGCCCCCCGGCTCAGGGCTGGTGCCGGTCCAATTTCTCCTGAAGCCCCGGCATTTTCGGGTCCAGGCGAAGCGCGCGCCGCCACTCGCCGAGCGCGGCCTCGACATCGCCCCGCAGCAGGTAGGCGTCCCCCAAGTGATCGCGGAGGATCGCGTCATCCTTGTCCATGCCATAGATCGCCCGCTGGATGTGATCGACAGCCTCCTCGGCGCGCCCCTGCTTGTAGAAGGCCCAGCCGAGACTGTCCAGGTAGTAGGGGTTTTCCGGATCCGCGGCCAGCGCGCGGTTCAGCAGGTCGATGGCCTGGTCCAGCTTCACGCCCTCCTCGGCATACAGATAGGCCAGGAAATTCAGGATGTCGGGCTCGTCGGGGCTGAATTCGAGGTACGCCTTCAGGTGGCGCTCGGTTTCCTCGAAGTGATCCAGTTCCTCGTGGCAGATGGCCAGGTAGTAGTGCACCCACTTGTCGGGCGTGAAGTTCGCCAGCACATGGTCCAGCACCGGCACGGCGTCCGCGTGGTTTTCCATCGCCATCAGCGTCCGCGCGCGGATTATGTGCAGCACCCGCGAATTCGCCCTCTCCGCCAGCTTCGAGACCGCGTCATAGATCCATTGCCCCGTGTCCTGCTGTCCGAAAAGGTAAATCAGATTGTTCAGGTAGACGCCGCATTCCGTGTCCAGATCCCCTTCCGTGCTCTCGATGGACTTTTCCAGCAGTTCCGGAAATTCGCCGCGCTCGGCCTGGGCGATAGCCCGGAAGAGCATCTCGAAATAGGGCGCGCCCTCCGGCGGCGAAAGGGCCGCCACCTCGTCGAAGCGTTTCGCGCGCAAATGCAGGTACATGGAGGCGATGTGGTGTTGCGGCTGCACCTGGTTGGAGCTCAGTATCCGCTGGAAGAGCGCAATGGCCTGCTCGAAGCGCCCCGCCCGCGCCTGCGCCCCGGCGAGATTGTCCACCGCGTCCATGTCGTTCGGGCGTTCCTGCATGTACGCGCGCAACTGCGCGATGCACTCCTCGATCTGGTTCGCCTCCAGATGGACCACGCCGAGCAGATAACGCGCCCGCACAAGGCGCGGATTCAACTCGATGGTCTTGCGGAGCGCCTCAATGGCGCCCTCTTTGTCGTTGATCCGGATCAGGACGAGCGCCAGCTGGTAGTAGAGCCCCGCCGACTCCGGGCTCAGTTCGATCAGCCGCTCGTAGACACCCACGGCCGCCGTAAGGTCGTTTCGCGACTCCTGCAAGTCCACCAGGGCGCCGTAGCCCATGACATTGTCCGGCTCCAGGCGAATGGCGGTGTTGAAGGCCTCCATCGCGTCGTCGAGCCGTCCGAGCTGGTGGTAGATCTGGCCCAGCACGATATGGAGCACCGCCTGATCCGGACGCTGCGCCACCGCCTTCTCGCATACTTTCAGCGCTTCGTCGTACTTCTCTTCCCGGAGGTAGCCGCGGATCAGCTGCTCCATCGGCGTGACCGCGCCCGGATCCAACTCGGGAACCCGGGCCATCTCCTCAATGGATTCCGCCTCCTTGCCCTGGCCCGCGTAGATAATGGCCGACAGGTAGTGCGCTATGGCCCGCGCCTTTTCGTTCGGCGCTTCGGATTGACGCCAGTGCGGCGCGGTTTCGAAGCCCGCGGCCGGGGTCGCCGAGCAACCGCATAACGCCAGGACCAGCAGGGCCCAGGTGGTGGATTGAAACGTATTGCGCATCGTCATCTGCTTCCTTGGCAGGGCCGGAAATTCTCGTTAGAACAGCGCTCCGGTCTCCGGCGGATTCCGGAACGGGGCAAAGCTCAGCCGGTGTATCGGGCAGGGCCCGTGCGCCGCGATCGCCGCCAGGTGCTCGCGGGTGCCGTAGCCCTTGTGCCGGGCGAACCCATACTCCGGATACGCCTCGTCATACGCCAGCATCAGCCGGTCGCGCGTCACCTTCGCGATCACGCTCGCGGCCGCTATGGACTGGGAGCGGCTGTCCCCTTTGATGATCCGGCGCTGCGGAACCGCCACGCCGGGCACGGAATAGCCGTCGATCAGCAGGAAATCCGGTGGGGGTTCAAGCTGCCGCACGGCCTGCGCCATGGCCGCATAGTTCGCCCGCTGGATGCCGAGCCGGTCGATCTCCGGGGCGGAGATGATCGCCGTCCCTATACTGTGTTCACCGTCCGCGAGACATTCATAAAACGCCTCGCGCTGCAAGTATGTTAGCTTCTTCGAGTCATTAATTCCAGTCACGGGCGCCGCCAGCACCACCGCCGCCGCGACAATAGGCCCCGCGAGCGGCCCGCGGCCGGCCTCGTCAACCCCGGCCACCCGAACAAATCCCAGCGCCGCCGCCTCGCCCTCGAATTCTAGCATGATCTCGGCGGCCACATCCGCGCCTCCCCGCCCCGGCGATAAACGGAAAAAGCGGGCGGGCCAATCGGGGCCCGCCCGCAAGTCTCATCAACTGGGGACGCTATCACGCCTGCGGCGCGGTGCTGCGCTGCTTCGCCTTCACGCGGGCCGCCTTGCCCACGCGCTCGCGCAGGTAGTAGAGCTTCGCGCGCCGGACCTCGCCCTCGCGGGTAACTTCCACCTTCTCCACGCGGGGGGAGTGCAGCGGGAACACGCGCTCGACGCCCTCGCTGAAGGCGACGCGGCGCACGGTGAAGGTCGCCGTGGGGCCTTCGCCGTTCTTCCGGCAAATCACCACGCCCTCAAACACCTGGATGCGCTCTTTTTCGCCTTCCACAATCCGGAAGTGGACACGAACGGTGTCGCCCACGTTAAACTTCGGGATGTCCGCCGCGGCTTTCATCTGCTTCTGGCCGATCTGATCCAACAGGCTCATGGTATTTCTCCCTCTCCGAAATCGGAGTCTCGTGCTCGATTTCGGCGAGCAGTTCTTTATCTTCAGCGGTCAACTCTATCAATAAATCCGGGCGCCGGTCCCGGGTCGCCCGGAGGGCTTCCCGCCTGCGCCAGCGGCGTATCGCGGCATGATTGCCCTCCCGCAGCACCGGGGGGACCGCCATGTCGCGAAACACCGGCGGCCGCGTGTACTGCGGCGGGCCCAGAATGCCCTGGTAAAACGAATCCGTCTCCACCGACTCCCAGTCGCCGATCACGCCCGGAATCATCCGGCTGATCGCCTCCACCAGCACCAGCGCCGGCAGCTCGCCGCCGCTGAGCACATAGTCGCCGATCGAGATTTCCTCGGTCACCAGGTCCTGGGAAACGCGCTCGTCCACGCCCTCGTAGCGCGCGCACAGCAGCACCAGGTCGGGTTCCCGCGCCAGTTCGCGCACCCGCGCCTGGGTCAGCGGCGCGCCGCGCGGCGACAGCAGGATCACGCGCTCCAGCGAATTCTTCAGCCTTAAACTTTCCACCGCCGCATAAATCGGCTCACACTTCATCACCATGCCGGCGCCGCCCCCGTAGGGGCTGTCGTCGACCGTGTTGTGACGGTCGGCCGCAAAGTCGCGGATATTCGTAAGCGCGACGTCCAGCAGACCCTCCGCCACCGCCTTGCCCAGAAGGCTCGTCTGCAACGGGCCCGCGAGCATCTCCGGGAAGAGCGTAAGGATATCAATCCGCATCCTGGTTCAGCTCCCGGAGCCTCAGGCATCCACCATAAACGGCGTCACATCGCCAACCTCTATCCGGCGGGCCTCGCGGTCCACGCCGAGAATCACCTCGCCGATCGCGGGCAGCAGGCAACGTGTTCCATCGGGCCGCGCCACCGCAAAGGCGTCGTTCGCCGGCCCTTCATACACCTCGCAGACGGCGCCGATTACCGACCCGTCCGCCGCCACCACCGCCATGCCCAGCAGATCCTGGATCCGCCAGGCGCCCGCCGATCGCACCGGTATGTCGTCCGGCGCCAGCAGCGCCTCCGCGCCGCGCAACCCGGCGACCGCGTCGCGCGGGAGACCGGCGCCGAGCACCACCACCATCACCGCGCCCTCGCCGCGCACGCGCTCCACCTTGCAGCGCAACACCGGCGCGGGATCGCGCGCGAAGCCGATCCACGACGGCGAACCCAGCGCGCCCGAGTAGGGCGCGCGCACCTCGACGCGCACTTCGCGCGCCCGGGGGTTGACCGACCGGACCCGGCCTATGCCTATCCACGCGCCAGCCATACCGCCCTCGCGCGCCGTTACTCGACGATCTCCAGATTGGCGTACACGTTGGACTTGGCCGCCGCCGAGCTCACCAGCGTGCGGATAGCCTTGGCGGTCCGGCCATTACGGCCGATAATGCGGCCCATGTCCTCCGGGTTCACCTGGAGCTCGTAGTTCTGGCCTTCTTCGCCTTCGATGAGGCGCACCTGGACATCCTCCGGGTGGTCCACCATCTTTCTCGCGATGAATTCGATGAGTTCTTTCACGGAGCCTTATTCCGTCGCTTCTTCGGCCGGAGCCGCTTCCGCTTCCGCGGACGCCTCTTCCGCCGGCGCTTCCGTTTCCGCGGCCGGGGCTTCCTGCTTCGCCGGCTTCGGCGGCGGCGGCGCGTTGAAGCCCTTGTCCTCGACCACGCCGCCCTTCACGACCGCAACCGACTCCTCGGGAGCCGTGCCGTCGGCGAAGTGCTTGAGCACGCCCAGCTTGCGCAGGACGCTCTTCGCCGTGTCGGAGGGCTGGGCGCCCTTGCGGAGCCAGTCCAGCGCCTTGAGGACGTCCACTTCCGCGACGGGTTCCGGGCGCGCACAGGGGTGGTACACCCCCAGGTTGTCGATCTCGGGGCCGCGATCCCGGTTGCGGGAGTCGATCACCACAATACGGTAGTACGGTTTGTGGGTGCGGCCGCCCCGGCGCAGTCGAATTGCTGTTGCCATGATATTCCTCGTTGTTCGGGCGTCTCGCGCCCGGGCCCGAAAGCCTTCAGGGGTCTAAAGAACGTAGTTTGCAGTTACAGTATGCGCGGGATGGTGGCCCCGCGCCGTGTTTTCGTCACTCAGCGGAAGCCGCGCCGGCCGCTTCGGCCACCCCGGCCGCCGCCGCCCACGATCCGCTTCATCATCTTCTTCATTTTCTCGAAGTCCTTCAGCAGCCGGTTCACTTCCTGGATCGAAGTGCCGCTGCCCAGCGCGATCCGGCGCCGCCGGCTCCCGTTGATGACCTTCGGGCGCTGGCGCTCCTTCGGCGTCATCGAAAGGATGATCGCCTCAATATACTTCATCTCCTCCTCCGCGCCCTCCATCGCGCCCGGGTCCGATCCCATCACCTTGCTCATGCCGGGGATCTTCTGCATGATATCGCCGATGGATCCCATCTTACGCACCTGCCGCATCTGCGCCAGGTAATCTTCGAGGTCCATCGTGCCTTTTTTGATTTTCTTCTGGAACTTGACCGCTTCTTCCTTGTCCACCACCTCCTGCGCCTTCTCCACCAGCGACACCACGTCCCCCATCCCGAGGATCTGGTCCGCCATGCGCCGCGGATGAAACGTATCCAGCGCGTCGAGCTTTTCGCCCGTGCCCACGAACTTGATCGGGCAGCCGGTCACTTCGATCAGGCTGATCGCCGCGCCGCCGCGCGCGTCGCCGTCCATCTGGGTCAGGATAACGCCGGTCAGCGGAAGCGCGTCGTTAAACTGCTTCGCCGAATTAACCGCGTCCTGGCCCGTCATCGCGTTCGCAACAAACAGGATCTCGTGGGGCGATACCTGCGCGTGGATCCGCCGCACCTCCTCCATCATCTCGTTGTCCACGTGCAGGCGGCCCGCCGTGTCCAGAATGATGATGTCGCAGCCGCGCATCTGCGCCTCGCCGCGCGCCATCACGCACGTGTCCACCGGGTTCGCGTGCTCGCCCAGGCTGAAGAATTCCGCGCCGGACTGCTCCGCCACCACCTCCAGCTGCCGGATGGCCGCCGGGCGGTATACGTCCGCGCCCACCAGCAGCGGCTTGCGCCCGCGCTTTTTCAGCTGGAGCGCCAGCTTGCCCGCCGTCGTCGTCTTGCCCTGGCCCTGAAGGCCCACCAGCATGATGATCGTCGGCGGCTTGTCGGCCAGCGTCAGGGGCACGCCCTTCTCGCCCATGATCTTGACCAGCTCGTCGTGGACAATCTTGACGATCTGCTGCCCGGGAGAAATGCTGTCGAGCACTTTCTCGCCAATGGCCGCTTCCTGCACATCCTCGATAAACTTCTTGACGACCTTGTAATTGACGTCGGCCTCAAGCAGCGCCAGGCGGATCTCTTGCAACGCTTCCTTCATATTCGCTTCGGTCAGGCGGCCCTGCCCGCGAATATTCTTGAAAGCGGTCTCTAATCTCTTCGAAAGACTCTCAAACATAGCGCCAAGTCAAACCAGGTTACTGCCCGCGTTACCCAAGCACCGCCGGACGCCCGCCGTTCGGGCCGAAGCCGCCCCGGCCATGGCCCAGGTACTGGATCAGCCGATTAATCTGCTCGCCGTCGATTCCCGCGTCGTGACGATCGCCCATCTTCATGCCGCACGACGCCTCAAAACAGCGCCGGCGCCGCAAGTCGACCGCGCCCGTGAGGCGGCGCTCCGAGGCCACGCCCAGAAGCCGCCGCAACCGGTCAAGCGAGGCACGATTCGGCCCCGCGATCCGGTTGTCCAGCTCCTTCATATCCCAGCGCGAACCCGCCGCGCGGGAGCCGGTGGGAATCCCGTCAAAATCGCTCGCGCGCCCATCCAGTCCGGGAATGTCGCGCAGCAGTTCGCGCAGCGCGCGCCCAAGACACGCGCCCGGCATCGCGGGATCCGCGGCAAAATGATCGATCGCGCCATCGAGAAATGCCCGGGCCGCTCTATCATCCACTTCCGCGTCCTCCAGGCAGCGCGCCAGGCCCGCCAGACAGCGCCCGAAGGCGGCGCGCGAAACCTCGTCCGCGCCGCTGATGGCGGCTATCGTCTGGTCGACGTTCTTATAAAAGGCCTGACTAAACATTTTATTACACAATTCTTCCGCGCTGGAAAGCCGTGGGGACGTTTGTACCTGGACAGATCACACCCGTGACAGGTCGGGAAGTATACCACGCGTCCAAACCCCGGTTCAACAATGGGTTGCGCAGGTTTTGGCGCGCGCGCGCCGCCCCGCCGCCCACCGCAACGCGCGCCGCCGGCCCGAGGCTAAGTCCATGCCGCAAAAACAGTTGCACCCACGCCCGAAAACGGGTAGCATGAAGCCGCGAATAAACGGCGCGGCCGGGGGTATTCAGTGCACATGATGGAGCAATCGATACAT
This sequence comes from Candidatus Hydrogenedentota bacterium, assembly GCA_019637335.1. Taxonomy (NCBI): domain Bacteria; kingdom Pseudomonadati; phylum Candidatus Hydrogenedentota; species Candidatus Hydrogenedentota bacterium. Next base: position 80,473 of record JAHBVV010000012.1, read on the forward strand.
AACGAGCAGGAGCTGCTGGCAGCCGCCGTCCACGGAGACCGCAAGGCCTTCGGGCAGCTGGTGCGCCTGTACCAGCGCCGGGCCTACGCCGCCGCCTACAGCCTTGTGGGCAACCGGGACGACGCGCTTGAGTTGTCGCAGGACGCCTTCGTGAAGGCCTTCAAGGCCATGAAGCGCTTCGACCTGTCGATGCCCTTTTACCCGTGGTTGCACCGGATTATACGCAACACGAGCCTGAATTACCTCAAGAAAAAGAAGCGCCGGGGCGAATCCTCGCTCGACCACATGATGGAAAGCGGCTTCGACGCCCACGATCCCGGCCATTCTCCGGCCGACTCGGCGACGCGCGGGGAGCTCCTCGACCGTATCAAGGACGCCATGGAAGAATTGAGCCCCGAGCAGCAGGAGATTCTCCGCCTGCGCCATTTCATGGAGCTGTCCTACGGAGAGATCGCCACGGCCCTGAACATCCCCCAGGGTACCGTGATGTCGCGCCTGCACGGCGCGCGCAAGAAACTTCGGGCTGTCATGGAAGCCCGCAATCAGGAGGCCACCGCGGTTTGACTATGTCGCAATTTTCCCCAACCGGCCCCGCCGGGCCACGCCGCACGCCGGGAGACCCGTTGCCATGAAGCGGTGTGAAGAAGAATACAAAGTCCTGATTTCGGGTTACCTCGACGGTGAACTGGCCCCCGAGGAAAAGCGCGACCTCGAAGACCACCTGGCCGGCTGCCCGGCCTGCCAGCGGGAACTCGACGCCATGCGCCGGCTTTTCTGGGGCACCTCCGCCGCCTTTGAGGGGGGCGACATCTCCGAGGAAACCTGGGATCGGTACCTGGAGAATGTGTACAACCGCCTGGAGCGCAGAACCGGCTGGGCCCTGTTCATTTTCGGGGTGTGCTGCCTCGCCCTCTACGGGTTCTACGCATTCATCATGGAGCCCTGGACCTCGGCCGCGGTCAAGGTCCTCCTCGCCATCCCGATGGCGGGGCTCGCCGTGCTTTTCGTTTCCGTGCTTCGCCAGCGGCTCGAAAGCATCAAGACCGATCGCTACACGAGGGAGATTCACCGTTGATCGTCGCGACCACACCCAATGTGCCCGGCCACACGGTCGTGGAAACCTTCGGCCTCGTGCGCGGAAGCACCGTCCGGGGAAAGCACCTGGGCAAGGACCTGATCGCCTTTTTTCGCAATCTGGTCGGCGGCGAGATCCCCGAATACTCCAAGATGCTCGCCGAGTCGCGCGAACAGGCCCTCGACCGCATGATGGAGGACGCCGCAAAGCTGGGCGCGAACGCCGTCATCTCGGTCCGCTACAGCACGTCCAACATCACCAAGGGTGCGGCGGAAATACTCATCTACGGAACCGCCGTCCGCATCGAATAGGCTTAAAGCCCGGTCACGGCAGGTTCTCGGCCTGGCCCCGCTCAAGGATGATGATCCGTTCCCCGTCCGTCACCGTAACCGTGTTGTGGGACGGATTGAATTCGCTGATCTTCCAGTCGCCCGCCAGCGTATCCCCGAGGCCGAACTGCGCGCGCCGCTCGCTGCCGTCCGGCAATGTCACGATCATGGAAAACTGCGGCGCGCTGTCCGGCGCATCCATCACGCCGCGCAATTCCACCGTCGCCGTCACGCTGGCCTGAGCGGCGCCGGACCCGGTCGCCGATCCGGGGCGATTGAAAAACGACTCCAGATCGATCTGGAAGGCTTCGAGTTCGAGGGACCGCTCGTGCGCGACCGCCCCCGGCCAGGAACCCTCGAGCCGCACGCGATACGACCCCGGAGCGAGCGCGTAGTGAAGGGTCGCCACCGCGCCCGCCGGCACCTGGAGCCCCGCGCCTAGCACCGCCGGAACCGTGGCGCCGTCGACAATCGCCGACGCGGGCGCGTCGGCCGATTCCCAGGCGTCACCGGCCAGCCGCCGCTCGACCGTAAGGCGCGCAAGAGCCGGCACGCGGCCCCCGTCGCCCCAGATCCAGTACGGCCGCCGCCCGGCGTTCATCACACGAATCACGGCGTCGTAGGTTCCGGTGTCCGGGTTCGCCTCCGCCGTAAACGTCGAAATCACGGGGTCCGGGCGCACAAGTCCGCCGTAGTCCGCCAGAATCGCCCCGCCGCCCAGCGCGCCCGCGGCCGCCACAACAAGCCCAATCCAGCGGAATCCCGGCAGCGGCAGCGTCGATGCGATGACGGACGCGCCGGCAAGCGCCCATCCACAAATCAGCAACAGGCCGCCCGGCGTCGACCACCAGGGACCGCCGGCGCGCAGCGCGACCGAGGCGGCGGATGTGCCGTTAAGTTCGCCCTGCATGTAGGCGGCGCCCGCCACAGTCAGCCCCAGCCAAAGCGCGCACAACAACACCGCCCGCGCCGCGCGATTTCCCACCGTCGCGCAGAGCCCGATGGTGGAGGCGCCGGCAAACAGCGCCAGCGTGAATGCCGGAAACATCGCGGCGTTCCCGCCAGAAAGATTCCGGACAATCGGCACGAATATCACCGTGAGCAACAGCGCGCTTCCCGCCCAGGCCAGCCAGGAATCCAGCCCGATGCCCCGAAGGTCGCCCGGTCTCCCCAGCCGCTCCAGAAAGGTCCCGCGCGGGTTCGGCACATCGGATACCGTATTGGCGTTCAGCGCACGCGTCGCCAGGTTCCGCGCGCGCTTGATATCGACTTGCGCCCGAAACACGGCCGCTTCGATCTCTTCGTAGGCATTTCGCGCTATCGCCAGCGTCTCCACCTCCCGCCGCTTCACCTCCTGGTAGGCCTTCAGCGCCTCCGAATCCGCTTCGCAGTCCCGCACCACCTGCTGCAGGCGGCTGCGGTAGTACGCAACCTCAGCCCGCGCCCGCTCGCGCGCCGCGTCGGCCTCCGCGCGCTGCCGCCGCATCTCCGCCGCGCCCAGCGCCCCGTCCAGGTGTTGGCGGTGCAGTTCGTTCAGCCGCCGGTCCGCCTTCTCGCGATTGCGGAGCGACTGATCGAGCCGGAGGATGGCATGTTCAATAGGCAGGCCCTCGACCGCGCTGTCCACGGGAAAGGGCGCCCCGAGTTGCTCCAGGGGAACGTCGGACAGGGCCACGTCAAGCGCGCCGCCGGCCACATGGGGATCTTCCGCCGCCAGCCAGCCCCGCAGGTTGTGCGCGCGGATCGCCAGCGCCTCCTGGCGTTGCCGGAGCGGCAAAACGCGCTTGCTGTACTCGACAAACGGGATTTCCCCGGTGCGCAGCCCCACCAGCGCCACGGATAGCGCGTCCCGCACGTCGCGTTCCTGCGATGATACCGCGGAAAGCTCATCGTGGATCTGCTTTTCCAGGGCCTGGCGCGCCTTACGGGCAAGCCCCCGGTAGCTCATCAGCGTCGCCTTGTCGTGATCGGCCTTCCGGCCCTCGCGTAGCGCCTGGAGTTGCTCGTCCACCGCGTGTTCATAGCTGCACAGAAAGCGCAGCGGCTCGTAGACGGCGAAGGCCACGGCGGGAAGCGCCGCCTCCGCTTCGGGAGATTCCCCCTCCGCCTCAACTTCGATCTCGACCTCCGGACCGGGCTCCACCACGTCGAACACGGGGACGTCCTCCCCGGCCGCGGGAGCGGCCAAAACCGCCTCGTCCGCAGCGGCGCCCTCCGGCGATTCCGAAGCGCGAGAAGGCACGGCGGCCTCTCCGGACCGCTTCGGGCCGCGGAGATACTCCGGGTGATCCTTAAGATAAATCGGGGCCCCATCCGCCGGCGCCTCGGACGCGTCCGGAATGCGGATCTTCTGGCGGCACGACACGCACTTGCCCGGCTTCCCGAACATACTGCGCGTCACCTTCATCTTCTGCCCGCAAAGACAGTAAATCCGGAATTCCCGGGGAGTGTCGTCCGACATGCGTCTCATCCTTCGCTGATGCGCATACACTAGCCGGTATCCCAATTAATTTCAAGTAGTTGAGACACCCCGATCCACCCCGGTTCAGGCGCCGCGGCGAATCCACTCGGTCCACTCGGTCCACTCGGTCCACTCGGTCCACTCGGTCCACTCGGTCCACTCGGTCCACGCTGTCAACTGTCAACTGTCAACTGTCAACTGTCAACTGTCAACTGTCAACTGTCAACTGTCAACTGTCAACTGTCAACTGACCCCCGTATCCCGCGCGCCAAACACCGGGACTTTAAATAAACCGGTCCAACGCGGTACCATACCGCCTCCGAATCCCCCCAAATCAGAAGGAATGCCCCCCGTGTCCAACGCCCTGCAGGCCTATCTCGCCAAGACCGCACCCGAAGCCATCGACAGCGGGTTCCTCGCCTACATCGCCAGCCTGACCGAAACCGCGCGCGTCGCGCCGGAGATCGCCCGGGCCATCGTCCAGGAACTCGCCGACCAGCGCGCTTACCTCAAACTCATCGCCAGCGAAAACTACTGCTCCCTGAGCACGCAACTGGCCATGGGCAACCTGCTGACCGACAAGTACGCCGAGGGCTTCGCGGGCCAGCGCTTTTACGAGGGCTGCGACAACGTGGACGACGTGGAGGCTTATGCCTGCGAGCAGGCCTGTAAGCTCTTCGGGGCCGAGCACGCCTACGTCCAGCCGCACTCCGGCGCGGACGCCAACATGATCGCGTTCTGGGCCATCCTCACCGCCCGGGTGGAAGTCCCCGCGCTGGAATCCGCCTCCTCCAAGGACCCCTCCAAGCTCTCCCAGGAAGAGTGGGAAACCATCCGCAAGGCGCTGGGTAATCAACGGCTCCTGGGCATGGATTACTACTCCGGCGGCCACCTCACGCACGGCTACCGCCGCAACCTGTCCGCCAAGATGTTTGACGCCTACAGCTACGCCGTGGACGAGAAGACGGGCCTGCTGGATTACGACGCCATCGAGGCGCAGGCCAAAGAAATCCAGCCGCTCATCCTCCTCGCGGGCTACAGCGCCTACCCCCGGCTCATCGATTTCAAGCGCATGCGCGCCATTGCCGACAGCGTCGGCGCCGTGTTCATGGTGGACATGGCCCACTTCGCCGGTCTAGTGGCGGGCGGCGTCTTCCAGGGCGACTACAACCCCGTCGCGCACGCGCACATCGTCACCTCCACCACCCACAAGACCCTCCGCGGACCGCGCGGCGGCATCGTGCTGTGCAAGAAGGAATTCGCCGAATACGTGGACAAAGGCTGCCCGCTCGTCATCGGCGGCCCCCTCCCCCACGTGATGGCGTCGAAGGCCGTCGCCTTCACCGAGGCCAACAAGCCCGCGTTCAAGGACTACGCCGCGAAAATCGCGTCGAACGCCAAGGCGCTCGCCCAGGCCCTCACCGACGAGGGCCTCACCCTCGCCACCGGCGGCACCGACAACCACCTCATGCTCATCGACGTCCGCACGAGCTGCGGCCTCACCGGGCGCCAGGCGGCCGGCGCCCTCCGCGAATGCGGCATCACCCTCAACTACAACTCCCTCCCCAACGACCCCAACGGCCCCCTCATCACCAGCGGCCTGCGCATCGGCGCCCCCGCCATCACCACCCTCGGCATGGGCCCGGAAGAAATGAAGCAGATCGCAAAGATCATCAAGCTCGTGGTAAGCAACACCCAGGCGGGCATCCTCACCAGCGGCCCCAACGCCGGCCAGCCCAGCAAACGCCTCCACACCCTCGACGAAAAGGTCCGCGACGAAGCCCGCGCCATGGTGAAAGAGCTCCTCGATCACTTCCCGGTGTATCCGCAGTTGGACCTGGCCTTTTTGCAGGAGCATTTTGGATAGGAGGATAGGCATCCTGCCTGTCACAACGCTCACGCCAGCCTACGAGAGGCTGTTGGTATGCGCGCGGGTCCCGCTTCAGTAAGACTGGGAATTGGCTTCCCCCGCCGTCCAACTTGGTCGTCGAGCTATTCCATGCTACGGCGTGCTTGACCACAGACCCGAATGTCCGAGGACCGCGAGGCGCTGAATCCAAAGCATCGCGAACGAAAACATATGCTTGAAACGTACGGGCAAGCGTAGCATTTTCAGTTTGTCCCCCGACCTCCAGCGCCGCTTCGCGACCATTATGTATTCGGTGGAGGTGAAGAAAGCGTGTCTGCGTGCGCAGCAAGTCTAGTGCGGCGCCTTGAGTTGAGTCATACCCTGTCCTCCAGACTCGCCTGCCGTGCGAGCTACAAAGATCGCAACACAAGCCAACCCAAGACATATACCACGTCTTTCGTTTTGTCGTGTTGTGTTTTTGTTTTTTATGTGTTGAGGAATTCGCTTGATTGTGTATCTGTGCTTTTTCCCACTAACTGAGCAAAATGTGATACGTTGCTCTCTTAGCCTTCGTGAACTATCGAGACGCAAGAGGTACTTCTACGGGCGCAATTGGCGGAAGTGGACGAGTTGTTCGCGCCGTTGCAGACCCGAGCATTTATTGGGAAGTTGTGAATGGTACGTTTCCCCTACAGCGGCGAGCAGATCCGGGCCATGGTGGCGACCGAAAAGCATCCCCGTGACTGGGAGACTTTAGCGTTCAAGAAAAGTGGCGAGAGATCACGCCGTTGCGAATCGCTCTTGGTTCGGGCGGATGGGAAATACGACCGAATCCGTTTAATCGTCTGCGCCGGGCGGGTGGACGATCCTCACTCCTTCAAGGCTTCCCTTCTGCTGGAGGACACGCGCGTCCGGGGCATCGATTATCATGCAGTGGCACGCAGACGCTACTATAAAGAAGTCATCCCGAAGGGCTGGCATGAGGATATCGAAGATCCTAATCGCAGTCCTGGCGAGAAGGGCCATCATGATCCTGTGGCGCTGCCAGATTTCGAACCGCTGGATCTGTTGGACTTTCTGCGAAAAGTCTGCAAACACTGGAATATAGAATTGCCCCTCGAATCGGAGATGCTGATATGACGAACACACACAACGATATGAAACAGCTGCTTCGCGATGGATTGACGTCCTTCTGGGGTGAACAACTGCAGATTGAACCCGAAGGTCAGGGCCTGGCGGTGGCCATGCCGCTGATGGATTCGTCCGGGTGGCAGGTGGTGGTGCACCTTGCGCCGCTCACACCGACCCAGTGGCTTCTGAGTGACCAGGGCGCGACGTTGGGCATGCTCGATGACGCCGGGAAGCACCCGGAGGGCAAGGGGCTGCGGGAGGTGGTGGCGTCCCAGGGGCGGGTTTATGGCTTCGAGCGCGACGGGCTGGTTCTCCAGCGTACCGTGCGCTTTCCCTTTGACCCGGCGGAGATCCAGATTTTTGCGGAGGGTCTGGCGGCCCTGAGCCATTTGTGCCCAAAGCGGAAGGGCGTGGTGACCACCCATGCTGCGCAGCGAATAGCGGATCGTATCAGCCGGTATTTTTATGACAAGCAGTGGACCCCGAAGCGCCACCACAAGCTGGCCGGTGTGGTGGAGACGGCGATCGAAGTGGACTTCTATTGGGAGGGGGCACGGCCCCTGGCGCTCCAACCCGTAGGGCGGACCCGGCACCTGCGCAGCTATATGGAGCAATGGGGCTGGCGCTGGACCGATTTGAAGAACGCCCACCCCGATCTGGTCAAGGCGATGGTCTTTGACCCCGACGCGCAGCAATGGGACACGGACTCCATGCGGATAGGCGAAGAGGTCTGCGATATCTTCGTGCCCGTGTACGAGACGGAAGAAGCGCTGGACGGGATGCTGGCTGCCTGAGCACGGCAAATGCGACGAAATCGCAACCGCGAGCGGGGCCGGCTGGGGCTGCTCGATTGCTTCCGGGTCTATCCTCCGTTAGACTGCACCTTTTCCAGGCATTGTCTGACGGGAGTCCGCCATGAGTCATCGAACGACGCTTTTCGCGTTTGCGTTTCTTTTCATTGGGGGCTTTCTCGACCAGCCGTCCGCTCGCGCGTCCGAATCAGATCACCAATCGAAACTAAACGTCCTTTTCATCATTTCAGACGACCTCACGGCCAACGCGCTCTCCTGCTACGGCAACACCGTCTCCAAGACCCCCAACATCGATCACCTGGCCGACGAGGGCGTCCGCTTCACCCGCGCCTATTGCCAGGCCACCTACTGCGGGCCTTCGCGCGCCTCATTCCTCTCCGGCTACTATCCGCATGCCACGGGCGTCCTTGACTATAAGAGCCCGCGCCCCCAAATCGGCGATCGCGCGACGTGGCCGCAGCATTTCAAGAACAACGGCTACTACACGGCGCGGGTCAGCAAGATCTATCACATGGGCGTGCCCATCGGCATTGAGGAGGGCAGCGATGGCGCGGACGATCCGGCGTCCTGGACGGAGCGCTTCAACAGTCCCGGCCCGGAGTGGAAAGCCCCTGGCGTGGGCGAAACGCTGGAGGGCAATCCGGACGGCGCGAAGCCCGTGGTGGGCGGCAATACCTTCGTGGTCGTGGAGGCCGAAGGGGATGACATGGTGCACTCGGACGGAAAGACCGCGGCCAAGGCGGTGGAACTGCTCAAGGCGCACAAGGACGAGCGCTTTTTCCTTGCCGTGGGCTTTGTGCGTCCGCACGTTCCCTTCGTGGCGCCGAGCTCCTATTACCCGCCCTTTCTGCCCTATGACTCGATGGAACTACCCGAGAAGATTCCCGGCGACTGGGACGATATTCCGGAGGCCGGGATCAACTACAAGACCAGCGAAAACATGCAGATGGATATCCGCCGGCAGAAGAAGGCGGTGGGCGGCTACTATGCCTCGGTCGCCTTCCTGGATGCGCAGGTGGGCAAGGTCCTGGATGCCCTGCGGGACGAGGGCCTGGAGGATAATACCATCGTGATCTTCACCAGCGACCACGGCTACCACCTTGGCGAGCACGATTTCTGGGCCAAGGTCAGCCTGCGCGATGAGTCCTCCGGCGTGCCGCTGATTATCCGCGTACCCGGCAAGGAACCGGCGGTCTGCAATTCCTTCGCGGAGCTCATCGACCTCTACCCCACCGTCGCCAGCCTCTGCGGCCTGGAAGTCCCGGAGCGCCTCCAAGGGGAAGACATCTCCCCCATGCTCGACGACCCGAGCTACGAGGTGCGCGACGCGGCCTTCAGCGTGGCGCCCGCGCGCAAGGGCTTTCTCCTGCGGGAGAAGGATTGGGCCTACATCCAATACGAAGAGGACGCCTCCGCCGGAATCGAGCTCTTCGACGCTGTCAATGACCCGGAGCAATTCACCAATCTGGCGGACGACCCGGCCTATGCGCCGGTGGTGGCGCGATTCAAGGAGAAGATGGCGGCGAAATTACGCGCGATTCGGGAGAACGATCTCGGGTTGAATTAACCGCCTTCATCGCGTACCAAGGCGCGTTGGGATCGGGCGGCGCCAAGCCCTTCATGGTGTCTGCCGTTTCGCGCTTACGGCATCGCCTCCCCCGTGTTCGCGTTGTAGCAGGGCGCGCCTTCCTGGCCCTCCTGAACCAACGTGATCCGGTGCACCGACACGCCCAGATCGCGCACATCCCCCGATCCCGGCTCGTGGTCCATCGGGCGCCACGTCGCCGTGCGCAGGGTCAGCGTGACCGTATCCGATTCCGCCTCGAAGCTCCCCGACAGCGGGCCGGGCGAGTCCGCCAGCGCCGCGATGCGTTCGCCGCCAAGGTACAGGCCGTTGTCCGGCGCGGCGGCGTGCCCGGGCTGGTGCAGTTCCACGCTGACGCGGTACGTTTTCCCGGGAACAACCGGCAGCACGAATTGAGACGCCCCCCGTGACCAGCGGCGCGTGCCGCCCTCGCCGAATTCCGGAGCCTTTTCGCGCCCATACCACTGCCGCAGGAACGGGCTGTCGCCCGGCGCGCCCACGGTAACCGTGTAGTGCGCCTTCATGGCCGCCGTCCATTCAAAGCCCCCCTGCTCGTTCCCGATCAGCTGCGTACGGGCGCCCGCGCGGTTCTCGGCGCGGAATCCGCCCTCGCCGAGGTTCCCCATCAGGATCGCGGTCCCCATACCCTCGTTCACCAGCACGTGAAGCTGGCCGTCGTCGAAGATATTCCCCTGCAAGACCGCCTTGCCCGCGTCCAGGCGGACCGCCGGCGCGCCGGTGCCGTTGATGTCCCACTGGCAGAAGTTGGACGTGGAGACCGCGAGCTGCGCCTGCGCGCCGCGCGCCCACAGGGCCATGTCGAGCGGCCCCCAGAACGCGCAGTTCGACAGGTTCACCTTCCCCGGCCCGCAGTCCTCCGCAATTTCTACGCCCACGCTGTCCTGGCTGCTCCACCGCCCCACGAACTCGCCGTTTGTGATCAGCAGCCCGGCGATCTGCGCGTCCTCCACGTACACCGCGCGGCGGCAGGAATCCGCGCCGATCCCGACGAAGCTGCCGTTGGCGGATCCGTTCTTCGACCGCGAAAACCGGTAGCCGATGCCATAGCCGAAGCAGAAGGTGTGCGTGACGTATTGCCAGTCCGTCCGCGCGAACTCGAAGGCCACGCCGTTCACATTAACCCACTTGCAGTAGGGATCGTCCGGCTTGTAATGCACGCCAAAAGGCCAGAAATGGCAGTTCTCCACCCGGGAGATGTCGTAGCAGGCGTCGATGTAGAGCCCGCGCCAGCTCGGGTACCCGAAAACGTTCCGAATGATCATCCGCGCGGAATTCTGGAAGCGCATCGCCTCGTAAGCATTGAGGATCAGGCAATCCAGCACCGCCACATCCTCCACGCCGTGGCCCAGCACCGCCGGGGGATACGCAACGGGCGGCACATCGGACTGCCGCCACTCGGGATACCGGATAATCAGCCCCGAAAGCGTCGCCGTGTGGCCCGCAAGCCGGATAAACGGCTCCCCCTCCGGTTCGCCACGCCCGGCCCAGGCCTCCAGCACCGACCCCGCCAGCGATTCCGCTGGACCCTGGAACGGCAGCGGCGGCGTCCGGAATACCCCCTGAAGCGTCACCGCGCCGGGAATGCGCAGATTCCCCCGGATGCAATACGCGCCCGCCGGGACCTGCACGACCCCGCCCCCCGCCGCGCCCGCCTCGTCGAGCGCCTTCTGAAACGCCGCCGTGTCATCCGTCGCCCCATCCCCGACCGCCCCCGCGTCGCGCACATTCCAGTCCGCATACGCGGGATTCGCCCCGAGGGCGCAACCCACAATCAATCCAATCCAAACCCAGGCGCGCATTGGCATGCTCCTTCCAATCCGCCCAACCTCCGCACAGCGTAAACGCCCGGGCCGCCCGCCGGCAAGTTCCCGCTGGCCCGTAGCCGCTCCTTGCCCGTCGAGGGGTTGCTCCCGTTCCCGGGCTGCGCTATAGTGATCGCCGTGAGTCAAAACGCAAAGGAGTCCCCCATGAAAATCGCCGCAATGGTTCCCTGCCTGCTCGCCCTGACCCTGATCGCCGCATCCACCGCCCTCGCGCAGGAGGTCACCCTGCCGCCGGATGCGGACGCCGCCGCCGACACGCTCAAGAACTCCCCGCGCCACGGCGAATTCGTCCACATCCCGCTGGAGGGCAGCGATACGAAGCTGCGCCTCTTCGTCGCCTATCCGGAACGCGCCGACAACGCGCCCGTGGTGATTGTCATCCACGAGATCTTCGGCATGACCGACTGGACCAATTCCGTGGCGGACGCCTTCGCGCGCGAGGGCTTCATCGCGGTCGCGCCCGACCTCATTTCCGGCATGGAAGGCGCCGAGGAGAACCCGCGCGAGGCCATCGGCGAGCTCACGCCGGAGGAGACCGTCAAGCGCCTGAACGCCGCCAGGGAATATGGCCTCGCGCTCCCCGCCGCCAACGGGAAAATCGGCTGCGTCGGCTATTGCTACGGCGGGCGCACGACCTTCTATTACGCCACCCAACAATCCGAACTCGACGCCGCGGTCGTCTTCTACGGCGATTCGCCGGACACCGCGCTCCTCTCAAAGATCGCCGCCCCGGTACAGGGCCATTACGGCGGCAACGACAACCGCGTCAATGCCACCATCCCGGACGCCGAGGCCGAGATGAAGAAACTCGGCAAGACCTACGATGTCCACATCTACGAAGGCGCGGGCCACGGCTTCCTCCGCCAGCAGAGCGGCCAGGACGGCGCCAACCTCAAGGCAAGCCAGCAGGCCTGGAAAAACACCGTCGCCTTCTTCAAGGAACACCTCGAGGGCGATTAGCAAACCCCAGGGACTGACACGCCCACAAACACTCCGAACGCGTCACACCCGCGCCGCGTCCAGCACCAGTGCGCCGCGTACCCACGCCCCCCAACCGGGCGGGTCTGTCCCGTCCCCAACCACGCCCTACTTGAACCTTCACCCGCTCTCTGTGCAAAGTAAACCCAGCGCGCGCATGCCCGGCGCGAACCGGGAGCCCATTCGGAGCGATCGCTTCCCACGCCGGCGCGCGCCCCACGCGATCAACCGAAGAAGATCGACCATGATCGTGGAAGACCATGAATTGAATCGCAATTTCATGAACGAATTCATCACCAAGCCGGTCCGTATTGCGCGCATTCTGGAAGTCCTTGCGGCGTACCGCGCGTGAAAGCCCGTGCTTGAAGCGGGCGGAGGGCTGCGCAATCAGCCCGGATGGCCCAGGCGCCGGGCCACGGCGCTTCCGAGTACGCCGGCGGCAAAGGCGCCCGCCGCGGAGAGGGGCATGATAAAGGTGATGGAGACATCGCTTTCGCTTCCGGTCAGGGCGTGATAGAGCGGTTGCCAGAAGGTCAGCACGATCCCGAGGAAGGCGCCGGCGAGGATCCCGGTCCAAGCGCCCGCGGGTCCCGTTCGGGGCGCGAAGAACACGAGGGTAAAAGCGACGAAGAGCGGTGCGGCGAGTACGGAACTTACGCGCACGGTGATTTCGAGGAGGTTGTTTCCGGGCATATAGGTCACGGCAAAGCTCATGACAATCGCCACGGCGCCGACCAGTACGCCGATTAACCTTGCTCGCCGGACTTGATCCTGGTCGGTGAGACATCCCCGCGTGGTGACGGCGCGAAAGTCGGTTACCAGCACGGTACTGATCGAGCTGATGCCGCTATCGAGACTGGACATGGCCGCGGCAAAGAGGGCGGAGACGACGAGTCCGGTAAGTCCGGCGGGCAGGACGGCGGCGATGAAATGGGGAAAGAGCTTGTCGGCCTGCGCGGCGAGTCCAAGGCCCGGATCGGGAAGTTCGCCTGGGAAGCGCAGGTAGAAACTGGTCAGCGCCATGCCCGTCAGGAATAAGATTGCGCCGGTAACGGCATCGCCAATGATTGACAGCCCGAAGCTCTGCCGCGCGGCGCGGATATTCCGGGTACTGAGAAAGCGCTGGACCACGACCTGATCGCCGGTGGCGGTCATGATCCAGTAGGAGCAGCCGTAGATCATCACGCTGATGACGGACAGGCGCACGGCGGGGTCGAGGCTGAAGAGTTCCGGGGTTGGCCAATCCAGATCGGCGAGGGCGGGGTTGTGCCAGTCCGGCCACCAGGCGAGCGGCCCGCCGCACTTGACGGCGATAATGACGATGGAGATCGCCGCGCCGCCAACGAGCACGATGTACTGGATGACGTCGGTAATCATGACCGCGCGTATACCGCCGAGCACGGTGTAGCTGGTTCCGATAGCGCCGACAGCGACGAGTACGGTGCGCGTGGGGAGTCCGGTCACGGTGGCGACCGCGAAGCTGCACGTGTAGATGACGAGCCCCATCCAGAAGATGCGGGAGAGGATGAACATGGCGGAGGTGGCCATGCGAACCCCATTTCCGAATCGGGCTTCCAGCAATTCGTAGGCGGAGGTGGCCCGGTGCTGCATGATGCGGGGGATAATGAGATAGGCGATGACCGCGTAGGAGATGGGGGCGTGCAGCATCTGCCACATCCAGCCGGGGCCGTTCTTGATCATCTCGCCGGGCGAGGCGAGGTAGGAGATTGAACTGACGAGGGACGCAAGAATCGAGATTCCCGCCACGATGGGGTTAATGCCGCGGCCGCCGAGAAAGAACTCCTCGGTGGAGTGCTGGCGGCGCGAGGTCCACCAGCCGATGAAGAGCACGATCATGGCGTAGGCCGTGATAACGACCATGTCAAGAGCTTGCAAATGACCCACGGCTGCCTTTCTAATGGTTCCATAGCACGTGTGCTGCGCGGATTCGGTGTTGCCCGAAAGGGTAGCACAAGAGCACAAGCCAGTTTAGACACGGAACCTGGCCTGGCAAGCGCTGGGGAAAGCCTGGCCCGACCGGGAGGAGCGGGCCGATCGCGAGTGCCGCGGACACGGGCAGAGCATTTCGCTGACGGATCGGGTCCCTGGCGGCCCGCGTCCATACCGAAGGAGAGCCATCATGATAGTTGAAGACAGCGGAGAAATATTTACCGGGCGGGCCGGCGGGCCCTTTTCCAGCGCAACGTTCCCCATGGCCTGTGTGAGCCGAAGCGGGCGCTGGTTGTGCGCATTCCGCGCCGCGCCCGCCAAGGCGCCCCTCGCCGGCCAGCACGTGCTGCTCACCTGGTCCGACGACTGCGGAAAAACCTGGCGCCAGCCCTTTGCTCCTTTCTCCCCGCCCGAACTGAACGGGCGGCCCGGCCTCTTCCGCTTTGCCGGCCTGACGCGCCTCCACGGCGGGCGCCTCATGGCCGCGCTGAGCTGGGTCGACCACAGCGAGCCCGACGCGCCCTACTTCAACGAGGCCACCGAAGGCCTCCTCGACACCCGCGTGTTCCTCAGCGTCTCCGCGGACGACGGAGTGACCTGGACAAAGCCGACCCCCGCGGAAACCGCGCCGTTCAATGGCGTGCCGACGCCGCTTACCGGCCCCATCGTGCGATTCGAAGACGACGAACTCTGTTGCCCCATCGAGATCAACAAGCCCTACAACGACACCGCGCCGTGGGAGCACCGGTCCGTCCTCTTCTTCTCCACCGATGGCGGCGGAAGCTGGCCGCGCCACTGCGTCGTCACCGAAGACCCCGAAAACCGCGTTTTCTATTGGGATCAGCGCATCTCCCTCCTCCCCGACGGCCGCCTCTTCAACGCCTTCTGGACCTACGACCGCGCCGACAACCGCTACCTCAACATCCACACCTGCTTCTCCGACGACCGCGGGCGCTCCTGGACCGCCCTGCGTGATTCCGGCGTCGCCGGACAGCCCGGTCCCGTCTTCGCCCTGGAAGACGGCGAGCTCGTCATGCCCGTGGTGGATCGCAACGGCCCCACCCGGATCACGGTGCGCCGCAGCGAAGACAACGGCACGACCTGGCCCGACGCAAACACCCTCACGATCTACGAGGCCGCGGGCGACGCGCAATCACGCGACAAGGCATCCATGCAGGACGCCTGGGCCGAAATGAGCGCGTTCTCCACCGGTCTGCCGCACGTGGCCTCCCTGCCCGGCGGCGGCGGCGTCCTCGTCTACTACGCCGGCGACTCCACCGACCACACCGGCATCCGCTGGGCGAAGATCGAGTAGAACCGTCTCGGCTTTTCAATCGCCAATCGGCCATCCACGCGAGCCAACGAGGACTTTCCAGGCTCGGGTCATTGGCCCGCGCGAATCCGCCGGCCTATTCCCCCAGGTGCGCCTTCAGGAACGGCAGTGTCTTGCGGTTACTCCACTCGTGGACGCCCTCGAAGAAATCGCTTTCCAGGTTGCCCGGCGCGCCGAGCAGGCCATACACCGGCTCCAGGGCCGCGTAGGCCGCGCGCGTCGCCGCAATGGGAAAGATGCGGTCTTCCGTCCCGCTGATCACAAGCATCGGCCGCGGCGCGATCAATGCCGCGACGTCTCGCATTTCGCCCTGGCTCATCAGGCCGGGCACCGTGTTACAGATGCAGTGGTGAATGCTGTAGATGGAGTCGCGAAAGGTGCAGTAATACCCCGCCACGACGGCCGCGCGAACCCGATCCTCCAGCGCGGCGAAAAACAGCGCCGTCGTGCCCCCGCCCGACAACCCCGCGCACGCAATGCGCTCCGGATCCACTTCCTCCCGCGTCTCCAGGAAGTCCAGCAGCCGCATCGCGTCCCAAACCCGCATCCCGATCGGCGTGCGGTTCACCAGGAAGCCCGCCCGGCTCAGCCGCTCGCAACTGTGCGGCTTGTCGTTCGCCGTTTCGTTCCAGCCCCGCTGAACCACGGCCAGCACGGCGTAGCCCTGTTCCGCGAAGTACGGCGCGTAGTCGAGCTGGTGATTCGCGCCCTTTTCCTTCTCCGCGTCGCTGCCCTCGCGGATATATGGGTTGATCCCGCTGTGACCGTGGAAACACATAATCGCCGGACGCCGCCCCGGCGCGTTCTTCGGCGCGTAGTAATACGCGGGCGCCCAGTAGTCCGGCTCCGTGCGCACGTACACCTTGCGGCGGGTGAAGGACTCCGTCTCGATGACGTCGCTCTCGTCCCAGCGCGTCTCCAGGGGCAGCCGCTCGGGCCAGTCGCCCAGCAGCGCTTCAAGCTTCTCCCGGAACGCCTCCCGCCAGGCCACGTGGGCCTCGGGCGAATCCGCATCCCACGCCAGCGCGGGCGCGACGGTCTCCGCATACGCGTCCAGATAGGGGATCACCTGGCTGTTCCCCGGCTCGCCCGACGCCGGCGCCGCCGCGGCGGCGGCCAGCAGCGCCGCAATCACCAATCGTTTCATGGCAGCTGTCCTCCCGGCGCGCGCCCAGCGGCGCGCCCGTTACCCGTGCGCTTCCGGCCCCTTGGGCAGAAGCAGCATGTGTTCCATCGTCTTGAAAATCTCCTCCAGGTACTCGGGGATCGCTTTCGCACTCCCGGGCAGCGTATAAACCAACCCGCTTCCGGGCACCGCGGGCGCGTATCGCTTTCCCGAACGCCCGCTACTCCCATGGGCGCTCGGTGATGGCGCCCTTCAGCACGAATTCGGGGTGGTGTCCGAAGTATTCTCCTTCCCAGACAAAGCCTGCGGTTTCCCCGGGGAACAGGTACATCGTATCGCCCCGTACGACGGTAATGCTTGCCACATCGTCGAAGGGCAGCGGCGTCGCGGTTCCGAAGGTGTCGGTCTTCGTATCGTAGACATAAAAGTGATTATAGTAGTGGGTGGATTCGAAAGTCGGGTGCTGTTTCCACGTCCGTTCAATCCGCTGGGGTGTGCCATAGGCGGGTAATTCCCTGCCCTCGGGATCGAGCACGACGCCGTATTGGTAGCCGGCGGGCAGCAGAATATAGCGGTTCTGGAAGACCAGCGAACCGGCGCTGGTGCCAGATCCCGAGAACGGCAGGTCGCGCAGGCGGGTCCACGTGTCCGTTGCGGGGTCGTAGCGCCAGTTATCCACCACGTTCGCGTAGCCGCCATTGGCGAGCATGGTGATACCGCCCAGTATATAGATCTGGCCGTCTATTACCGCGGTTCCTGCGAGACAGCGCGGCGTGCCCGGGCACGGGGACGCAGGAACCCAGCCCGCTGCGGGGTTGTCCGTGTCAAAGGACATCATCCGTGCACCCAGCCGCGGCACGGTTCCGGTGCGGTCCTGCAGGCAGTAGAAGCGCTGCGCATCGTAGTCGGCGCCACCCAGGGCGTAGATCCGGGATCCGATCGCCGCCATTCCGGTCCAGCAGGTGGGTGATGGCAGGGGCGGCAGCGGGGACCATTGCCACGCGTCGCCCTCGTGAGCCAGGCGGTAGCCGTCGGTGTAGGTGTAGGGTTCGTCATAGCTGAACCCTCCCCAGAGGTAGAGTGCATCCCGCACGACAACACCCTGGCCGGCCTGCCGGGGCGCGCCGGGGAAGTCGGGTATGGGCGTCCACCCGGCCCCTTCGTCCCGCAGATTGAGCGCCCAGGCCTTATTCAGGAAGCCGCGCGGATACCGGCCGGGCTTCCAGTCATCGTCGGATCCGCTGCAGAAGCCGAGGACATTGACGAGCCAGCCACCGATTTCGGCCACGTGGTTGTCCTGCATGCCCTGAGGCAGGTGTGGTCCCGCGCTCCATTGCATTTCCAGCATCTGGGGAAGGGTCGCCTGGTCCTGCGGCGCGTGCGACGGGGGTTCCGCGAGCGCTCCCGGGTGCGGAAAGCTCAGCAGCAGCGCGACGAGTTGGGTAAGAATCGGTAAACGACGCATTTCTTCACTTCTCCCGGTTGTCGGTCGCCCAGAATTATCCATGGGCGTCGAGGCCCTTCAGCAAGAGCAGCATATGCTCCATCGTCTTAAAGATTTCCCCGAGATATTCGGGAATGGCTCTGGTGCTCCCGGGCAGCGTGTAGATGAGCCCCTGGCCCAGCACCGCCGCCACACTGCGGCTCGCCAGGGCCATGGGCATGGATTCCCCGTACTTCAGGCGGATGAAATCCATGATTCCCGGTATCAGCTTGTCAGCAAATTCGGTCACAACGTCCGGGGTAATATCGCGCGGGCCGACCCCCGTCCCGCCGGTCGTGATGACCACGTCGGCGCCGCTCTGCCGCGCATTGGAAAGCACCGTCGCGATGGCCTCGCGCTCGTCCGGGATCACCTGGGATTCCCCCCAAAGGCCCCAGTGGTGATCCGCGCACCACTGCTCCAGCAGCGCGCGGACCGCCGGCCCGCTCGTATCCGCATATTCGCCCGCGCTCGCGCGATCGCTCACGGTGATCACGTGCGCGCGCAGGATCCGCTGCTGGTGGCGCACCGGTTCGCCCCGCCGGATCTCGCCGCCAAGCGCCACCCGCCCGAAGACGCCGAAGTCGGAGAGCGGGCAGTGCGATCCCGGCTCACACAACGGTTGCCCCGCCTCGCTGACGCGCTTTCCGATCCGCGTGACTTCGATGATCGCGTCGCCCATCTCCAGCGTATCCAGCAACCGCACCGCGGCAAGCCCGTCGCCGCGCAACAGGATGTTCTCCCGGCCCATCCCCGGCAGCGCGTGCTCCTCGACGTCCGGGGCGCCCGCGCGCGCCGCCGATTCGTGCATCATGCTCACCTGCCGGAGCCCCGGGCCCGCGTGGTGATCGCCCGCAATGCCCGCCGCCGTGGCGATCAGCGCCTCGGCCACCGTGTGGGGCGCGCCGGGCGCCGCCGCGTAACTCAATCCGGCAACAGTCAAACGTTGGTGCATTCAGGGAAGACTCCTGGGAGGGGTTCAGGTGCGAAGCAATACGGCCAGCGCGATTTCACCCTCGCGCAGCGTATCCGCCCCGGGCGGATACGCGATCAGGGCGTCGGCGCGGGTCAGCGCGTGGATGTGCGCCGATCCGTGGAACTCCAGCGCGCGCGCGCGGCCCGCGTCATCCAGCCGGACGGGTACCCAGCCCATGCGCGCCGCGTTCCGCCGCGTGAATGTCTCTCCGAGCAGCAACGGGAAGCGCGCAAGATCGCCGCTCTCCCCCTGAAGCCGCCAGAGAAAGGGCGCCGCGAACAGCGTGAACTGGAGAAAACTCGAAACGGGGTTGCCCGAAAGCCCGAAGCAGGCCTGCTCCCCCTTCGTGGCGAACAGCACCGGTTTCCCGGGCTGGATCGCCACCCGATCAAAGTGCACGGTAAAGCCGAGGTCCGCCAGGATGCCGGGAACCAGATCGTAGTCTCCCATGGACACGCCGCCCGTGCTGATAACGACATCGTGCGCCGCCAGCGCGCCCTCCCACGCGGCCCGGAGCGCTTCGGGTGTATCCGGCGCCGCGCCCAACGCCGTCACCGCCGCCCCCGCCTCCCGCGCCAGCGCGGCGATTTGCGTCGAGTTGCTGTCCCGTATCTGCCCCGGCCCCGGCGCGCACTCCGGCGGGACCAGTTCGCTGCCGGTCGCCAGCACCGCCACACGGGGGCGGCGGTACACTTCGGGCCGGGCGCAGCCCGCGGACGCCAGCACGGGCAGCCGCTGCGGGCGAAGGCGCATGCCCGCCGACAGGACGCGATCTCCCGCGCGCACGTCTTCCCCCGCCGGGCAGATGTTGCGCGTGACCTGGCCGCCGGTGAATCGCACGAGCCCCTCCCCGCAGGGTTCAACCTCTTCCACCACCAGCACGCAATCCGCGCCCTCGGGCACGGGCGCGCCGGTCATGATTTTGCTGCACGTCCCCGGCGTGATGGCGCGGGCGGGCATATGGCCGGCGGGTATGTGCTCGATCACGCGCAACGGCGCAAACGCATCCGCCGCGCGGCACGCATAGCCGTCCATGGAGGACTTGTTGAAGGGGGGAACGTCGGCGTCCGCATGCACGTCCGACGCCAAGACGCGATCCAAGGCTTCCGCCAGCGATACGCGTTCCGCGCCGAGCCGCCACGCGGCGCGCTCGAGGCGTTGGCAGGCGTCCTCAAAGGAGATCATAGGCCCTTCCGGTCAGGTCAAAAACACAACCCGGGCATTATGCCGGAAAGGGCGACGGAATCAAAGCGGGAGCTTCTGGCTTCCCGCCGGTCCATTTCGGACCGGCGGGAAACCGTTGTCACTCACATGTTGTCTGTGCCGTTTAGTAGCGGCGCGGCGGGCGCTGCGGGCGATCCGGGCGCGGGCGCGCCTCGTTCACGTTCATCGTGCGCCCTTTAACGTCCTTGCCATTCAGGGCGTCAATCGCCTGTTTGGCCTCGTCGTCCACGGGCATTTCCACAAAGCCGAACCCCTTGGAACGCCCGGTCTCGCGATCGCTGATCACGCTGGCGCGGGACACCTCCCCGTAGGCCCCGAAGATCTCTTTCAAATCCTCATCCGTCACGTTATACGATAAGTTCCCTGCGTAAATGTTCATTCCGTCGAATCTCGTCCATCCTGTGCGTTACCTCTGTTCCATCATCGAGTAACAAACGCACAAGTTACTCGATAATTCCACGCCCACACCTGGCCACGCCAGACATGGGCCATACGGGTCCTCGCCAGGAAGCGTCCACGCACGGAGAACGCCTGATGGCGCGCAAGCCTTTCGGCGGGTGCGCCCCCCGGATTGACCTCCGGTACGGGCGCCCGCTTGATTCTACCGCAAACCGGCCCGAATCCTGTTAGCAACCGGTTAAATTTTTACGCGCGCGAAAATTCGCCGCTCAATCGCGTGGACTGACATAGGAAAACATTATAGCCGAACCGAATCCAAAGCGCCAGCAACAAATTACCATCGCTTTTTAGGCAGGGCCTAAGCATCCTCCCCGCCCGGACGGATCCGCGCGACTTCCTCCCATGTATTCACATTGCGCACCAATTCCATCGCAATTGGAACGGTCCGAGGATGAATTTCTTCAATCACCGCGCGCACGCGGCGCTCGCCCGACGCCAGCCGCACAAGAATTACCTCCGCCAGGCACCGGTGATAGAAGCCAAACAGCGGTTGCAGGCGCCCTCCTTCCTCTCGGGGAACAACACAGCGCGCACCCGCTGTTTGCGCCCAAAGTCGGCGAATCAGCGCGATCGGAATCTCGGGAATGTCCGTGGCGACGACGAAATTCCACGGGCAGCGCGCGCGTTGCAATGCCGAGGCGATCCCCATGAGGGGCCCCTGATCCGGCTGCGCGTCGGGCACGGTGGGCAGACCGAGCGCGGCGATCGGCGCCGGATCGTTCGTACTTACCAGGATTTCGTGAAAAAAAGGCCGGATTTGCGTGGCAATGTGCCCGATCAGCGGACGTCCACACCAAGGGATCAGCCGCTTGTCCCGTCCCATCCGGCGGCTCTGGCCCCCCGCCAGGATAATCGCGCCCGCGTCAAACGTCACGGCCCGGCCGGCGGGCGCCGGCGGCGCAAAGTGCGGCGGCCCCCCCTTTCAGGGAGTACACTCCCGTATGGCCGGCCTGGCGCAATGCCATGGCGAGATACCGGCTCCGCACGCCCCGGGTGCAGCACAGGACCCACGGCGCGGCGGGATCGGGGCGCAGCGCGCCAATCTGAATTGTGCTGGCCGGTAGATGGAGCGCGCCGTTGGGCAGCGAGTCCGCCGCTTCGTCCTCCTCCCGGATATCCACCAGGGTGTACACCCGCAACGCCTCGCCCAGTTCGGCGGCGTCAATCTCGACCGGAGCCTCCGACGCCAGGGTGCGTATCGACGGCGCGCCGCCACAGACGGGACAGGCCGGGTTGCGCGCGCCGCGCACCCGGTGGGCGCCGAGGGTCAGCAAATCGAAGAACAGCGTGTCGCCCGCCGGATTGCGGGGCAGATCGAGCAGATGCTTGAGGGTTTCCATGGCCTGCAGCGCGCCGAACACACCCGGAACGGCCCCGATCACCCCCGCCTCGGCGCAATTGCCGATACAGCCCGGCGACGGCATCTCCGGCCAGAGGCAACGCAGGCACGGCCCGCCGGGGTCTGGATCGTACACGAACAACTGCCCCTCGAACTGGTAGATGCTCGCCTGCACGAGCACTTTCCGGTGGATCACGGCGGCGTCGTTCAGTAGAAACTTGGTCTCAAAGTTGTCCGACCCGTCCACAATAACATCGTAGTCGCGCACGATGGATTCGACGTTGTCCGCGGCCAGCCGCACCGGATGCGCGCGCACCTGAATAAAGGGATTCAGCGCGCGCAGCCGCCGCGCGGCGAGCTCCGCCTTCTCCCGGCCCACGCCATCCGCGTCAAAGAGGATCTGCCGGTGCAAATTCGATGCGTCCAGGGTATCGTTCTCCGCGATGCCCAGCGCGCCCACGCCGGCCGCCGCCAGGTACTGCAACGCCGGGGATCCCAGGCCGCCTGCGCCGACCACCAGCACCCGCGCGTCGCGCAGTTTCTGCTGCCCCGCCGCGCCCACCTCGCGCAGTTGCAGCTGCCGCGCGTAGTAGGCGGCCTCCGCCAGCGCGGGCGGGTGATCATGCGCGTGTTCATGCGCGTGGCCGCGTCCCGCCCCGGCGCAGCGCTCGCAATTCACCCAACCGGAGTCGCCGTCGGTGTAGTACTCCTTCTTCCAGATCGGCAGCCGGTGCTTCACCGCGTCGATGATGTAGCGGCAGGCGTCAAAGGCTTCCCCGCGGTGCGCGGAGCACACCCCCACCCACACCGCCATATCTTCGAGCCCGAGGTTCCCGGTCCGGTGCACGCAACGCGCCTCCAGCAGGCCGAAACGCCGCGCCGCTTCCGCGAGGATCGCGTTGCCCTCGCTCAGGCACACCGCCGGATAGGCCTCGTACTCCAGGCGCTCGACCGTACGGCCTTCGTTGTGGTTGCGCACCCAGCCCTCAAACGACACGAAGCCGCCCGCTTCCACATTCCGCACACTGGCGCGTAGCGCGGCGGGATCCAGCGGCGTGTCCGACAGCGTGAACATGGCCTCAGCCTCCCGCGACCGGCGGAATGAACACGACGTGGTCCCGGGCCTGGAGCGGTGTGTCCCACGGACAAAACGCGTCGTTGATCGCCACCTTGAGCTGGCTGGACGCCAGGCTGAACCCGTGGGCCGCGCGCAGCGCCGCATACAGTTCCGCCGGCGTTGCGGCGTCGCTTTCCAGCCACTCTTCCGACAGGCCGCGCTGCTCCCGCAGCAGGGCGTAATACCCGATCCGGATTGCTTTCGTCGTATCGCTCACGCTGTTCATTCCCAGGTGGCGCGCCCGCCGCTCATGGCGCGCGCTCCACATCCCGTTTGCCGCCGTGTTTCTCGATCAGGCGCGTCTCCCGGATGACCATGTCGTGGGAAAAGGCCTTGCACATGTCGTAAACCGTCAGCGCGGCCACCGTCGCGCCCGTCAGCGCCTCCATTTCAACGCCCGTCTTGTGGTGCGTCTTCACGCGGCACTCAATCACAATATCGTTCGCCCCGGAAACCGATATCTCCACCTTGCACCCTTCCAGCGGCAGCGGGTGGCACAGCGGGATCAGCGCGCTCGTCTGTTTCGCCGCCATCGTCCCCGCGATGATCGCCGTCTGGAACACCGGGCCCTTCTTCGTCTGGATCTCCCCGTCCGAAAGCGCCGCAATGACCTCGCCGGGCACGGTGATAATGCTGCGCGCCGCCGCGGTCCGCAGGGTCACCGCCTTCTCGCTCACATCCACGATGCCGGGGCGGTTCTGCTCGTCTACATGGGTAAACATTCAACCTCCTATGTGGTGCATTTCGACCTTGTCCCGCCCCGCGGTCTCTTCCGTTCGCTCCTCGGAATAGCGGTCGTCCCGGATCCGCCACACGCCCCGGAGCCAGTCCGCGATGTCCCGCTCGCCCGCGCCCGCGCGCAGCAGCGGCTTCAGCGGGTGGCCATGCCGCGCAAACAGGCACGTGTAGACGCTGCCGTCCGGGGCCAGCCGCAGCCGGGTGCAATCGCCGCAGAAGGGCTGCGTGACGGACGTGATAAAACCCACCTCCCCCTGCCCGTCCGCGTACCGGTAGCGGCGCGCCACCTCCCCGCGGATCGCCGGGGCCACCGGGACCAGCGGGTAGCGGGCGTGGATGGCGTCGCGCAACTCCGATGACGGAACGACCGTGTCCAGCCGCCATCCGTTGCGCGTGCCGGTGTCCATGAACTCGATAAACCGAATGGTGACGCCGGTCCCCCGGAAGTACGACGCCAGCGGCAACACCTGTTCTTCGTTCTCGCCGCGCTGGACCACGCAATTGACCTTGATCGTTTTGAAGCCCGCCGCGCGCGCCGCGCCAATCCCCGCAAGCACCTCTGCCGCCGCGATCGGGCGCCCGCTCATCCGGGCCAGCGTCGCGTCGTCGAGGCTGTCCAGGCTCACCGTCACCCGGTCCAGCCCCGCCGCGTGAAGCGGCGCCGCCAGCCGCGGCAGAAGCAACCCGTTTGTGGTCAGCGCCAGGTCCTCGACGCCCGGAATCGCGGACAGCATCCCCACCAGCACCGGAAGATCCTTGCGCAATAGCGGCTCGCCGCCCGTCACCCGGATCTTGCGCACCCCCAGCGAAACCGCCGCGCGCGCCACCCGCGCAATCTCTTCAAAAGTCAGCAGGTCGGCTCGCGTCAGAAACGCGTAGTCGCTGCCGAAACACTCCTCCGGCATGCAGTACGCACAGCGCAGGTTACACCGGTCCGTTACCGATATCCGCAAATCCCGCGCGGGACGGCCCAGCCGATCACGGGTTGCGGGCGCCTCGGGAGACGTGGCGTTCGGAAAGTTCATGACTAAACCTTGTCGTTCGCGGCGGGACGGTCAAAAAGCGCGCCGGCCCGGGGCAATAAAGATGTATTTCAAATACACTATATCACCCTGAACCTCGATATTGCCAGCCGCCTGCGCCGCTATTTCAAATGGAGCCACGGGCGCCACCCTCAAGCTCCGCGGCTCCGCCGCGAAGGCTTGTGGGTGCGGGACTTCCGTGGAGCGCCAACGGTCCGTGGCGGCATTTCATTCCCAATGGGTGACGTAACGCGTCATGACTCCTGCTTCTCCCAATTATGACAGCCGCGCCCGGACTTGACAAGCGCCCGGCCCGTGCATAGGGTGAAGGGGTCTAATGGAATGCGAGGGCCCCGATATGTGCTGTTTGACGCGGAATCCGGGAAACCCGCCCGCCCCCGCCCGTGCGGGGCGCGCGGCGATGGGGCGCCTCGTGTGGACCGGTATGTTGACCCTGGCGGGCCTGTTCGCGCCCGCGGCCCGAAGTGGGGATATGGAAATGGACGCACAGACGGCATTCGCGCCGGTAATCGCCGACCTGGAACACGCGCTGCAAGGCCTCGCGGACGTCCCGGGCATGACCCGGCGCGTTCTCGACGGCGCCCCGCCGCACCTGCTGCTCTTCGTCGAAGGAACGCCCGGCCCGGCGCCGGATCACGCCGCGCTACAGACCCTCCGCGCGGTCGCGGGCAACCATGGCTTCGCCCTGGAACACCAGGCGGCGGTGCTGGACGACGGCGCGCCGCTCTTTGGCTGCATCCTCTTCCGCCCGGAACCGGATCTGACCCTGCACTGGGAAACCCATCCCTTTGAACAGGTTCCGTCCGAGGAGGGCCTGTGGATCGCGCCCATCGCCTGCCTGGCGGATGTCCAGTCCATCGAGGGCGACGGCAATCGCGCGGCCCTTATCCTCGCCCCGGACGCCGCGCACCAAATCGACCGCCTCTCGGAGGCCCATGGCCACCGCCGGTACCGCATCCGGATCAACGGTGAAATCGCGGGGGCCGCGCGCACGTGGATCCCCGGACTCCGCCGCATTCCCGATATCCCAGGAACCGCCGCGACCCTGGCGCCGCTGCACGAACGCGCCCAGGCCCGCGCCCGGGCGCGCGCGCAACTCATCGCGGAAATGGGATTGGACGCCGCCGCCGCATGGAACGCCCCCGAAACAGCCCCACATTATCGCGAACCAATCTTCGCGTGGGCCCTGGGCACGCCGGCAAGCGAAATTGTGGCCCCGGAGTTGCCGTGGCGATCCGCAACGCCGGGCGCGCCCCCGCGCTGGGCGCGTCTCCAGCCGGGCGAGGCCGCCGCGCCCGTCCCCGGCCATTGGCGCTTCGACCCGGGCCCGCCCGCGTCGCTCATTGCCGTGTCCGCCGCCGCGCCCGCCGAGGAAGCATCCGAGGCGCAATTCCACACGCTGCTGCGGCAGCACCTGGACCAGCGCCTCGCCCTGGTGGTGCGGGGCGCGGTCGTTGCGGAATTCCCGGTAGCCGTCGCACGCCCGGCGGCCATCCCGCTGGAAGGCCTGGACGGCGGCGGCGCGGATCAGCTCGCGGCGGTGTGGCGCCGCGCCCACGATCCCGCAGAGCCCGCCCTGGCGGATGCCGGGCAGCCCGACACCCCCGATCTCTTCCAGGTGCGCCTCATGGCGGAACCACAGGATCGCCGGCTCGTGCCGGTGACCCATTACTCCGCGCCGGGATCCCCGAGTGGCACCGTCGTGGCCGTACTGAACGACATCGTCGTCGATGGCCGTTCCGTAACCGGCGCACGCGTCGAGGAAGAGGGCGGCGCGGTATATCTTCGCGTCCTGCTCGACGCCCCGGGCCAGGACGCCTTGGACGGGGCCTGCTTCTCCAACATGGGCAAGCAACTCGCCATCGTCTTCGACGGGCGCCTCCTCTCCGCGCCGACCATCCGAGACTGGGATCGGGCCGAGCTCCGCTTCAAGGGCCTGGACGAGGACTGGCCGGCCATCGCGCGCCAGCTCGCGGCCTATCTCGGCGAAGCCCCGGCGGCCCGGCCGGGCGCGTGACCCGGCGGAATCCGGCTTACGGCTCCAGCCGCAGGATCGTGCCCGCGATGTGCTTGGTCCCGTTGTCCACGTTGAAGTAGTAGCACACCAGCACCCGCCCGTCCGCCATCAGGGTCGCCCACGGGTAGCCCAGGTCGCTTCCGCCGCCATCCTCGCGCAGCACGATCTCGGCCGACTCCTTGTAGTCCGTGCATTCCGGGTTCAGAATCCGCGCGCGGATGCCCATCGGCTTGTGCCGGTACCCGTACACCAGCAGCACGCGCCCGTCGGGCAGGCGCAGCGGGTAGTGCGGGTGCCCCTGGAACCCCGCATCCTCCCACGTGAAAGACTGTCCCCCATCCGTCGATCGCGCGACGACCGTGTGGTCGTTGAACTTCGCCGTGCGGATAAAGGTCACCAGATCGCCCTTCGGCGTCTCGTAGATCGACGCCTCGTTGAACACCACCTCCGGATCCTGCGCGATCGGCGCGCGGTAGTCCCATGTGAGCCCGCCATCGTCCGACGTCAGCAGGTGGTTCTCCGTACGCGGTCCCGCCTCCTCGAACACATGCCGCGCCACGGCCCAGAAAACGCGCCCGCTCTTCCCCTGGTACATGCCGCCCCGGTTGTACGCCGTCTCCGGTTGGTTGAACGCAATCCGGGTGTCGTTGTCCGGCAATACGGGCGGAATGATCAGGTCCGACCACGCGTGCCCGCCGTCGGTCGATCGCACGAGGTAGCCGCCCATGAACAAAAAGCCCGCCGCGTTGGGAACGTTCCCCCACGCCTTCCAGGAATCGTCACGCGGCAGCGCCCATCCGTAACTCGCGCAGAGAATGCTGTTGTCCGCAAGCTGGATCAGACACGGGTCCTGCGATCCGCCGAACGGGTGCGCCAGGATCAGCGCCGGATCCGCCGTCCACGTCTCCGCGTTGTCCGTGGACCGCACTTGCACCAGGTAACTGTTCGGATCGACGTGGTTCGTGCTCTTCTCCCCGAACAGCGCCCGGTTCGGCGCGCGCCGGAACGCCACGATCAGCTCACCGTCCGGTCGCCGCACCACGGACGGAAACGCGCTGTGGAAGCGGTCATCGCTGTAGATGATGATGTCCTTTTCCTTAACCAGCTTCGCGGCCCCGGCATGGGCCATCGGGCTGAGGGCGGCGACAAGCGAAAGGGCGGCAATCACGATCTTCATGGGCGGACTCCTTGGCGGGGCAAAAGGTTGTTATGACCAATCGTTGTTGTTATAACCAATTATAGGACGCGCCCGCCCCGATTGCAACCGCACCTTGAACGCAAAGCGTGTATCCGCAATACTCCGTTTATCGTGACATTTTGGCCGTCTGAAGTAGCGCCAGATATTTTTTGTCATGCCGCGATATTACGACGAGAGTGCGCAAGGCTGGGAGCGCAGGCGTCCCCGCCTGCTATGCACCGGAGGTGCATGGGGAGTTTGCAATACCAGCACGTTTGATCGGGGAAATGATCGGACCCGGCCTACGGTCGCTTATCAGATTCGCGCCTTCGGTCCGGTCCGGTGCGGGCGGGCCGCCCGCGCTCCCATTGGTCCGCACCTCCGTCGCGGCGCGGATATGTGTCGTCGAGATCTCAAGCTAACTTCACTCGGCCAAAGTGTTACTCTTTATCAAATGAATCTCGCGATAGTAAGCGCATGCCGGGAGGAATGCCCCATTCCCATGAACGAAAACCCCGAAATACCCACCTGGATCATGACCCTTATCGCCCTGGGCTTCTTCGGCGGGCTGGCCGCGTTCGCGTTCTGGCTGAAAGAGCGCCGGCGCACCGGGTTTGAGGCGCTGGCGAGGCGCTTCGACCTGGAATACCACGAAGACGGCGCGCATGCCGTGCCGCTGCCGCCGGAATTCATCGCGGAAATCACCCGCGGATTCGTGGTGGATGCGCGCGCCGGCGAGGCCCTTGCGGGCGAAATCGATGGTGTGCCAATTGCCGTCTGCGAACTGCGCCGCCTCCGGGCAAGTTCGGGCGGAAGCGAACGCGCCCACTACAGCGCCTCCATGGCCTGGGCGCAACTCCCCGATCTTCTGCCGAACTTCTCGATAACCCCACGCACACGTTGGCGCCGCCTGCTCGGCCCGCGCGACGCGGCGGAAATCGGATTTGACGGGCCGGTCGCCTTCACCCGGCGCTACGCGGTGTCGGGACCCGACCCCGACGCGATCCGCGCGCTGTTCACGGCGCCCGTACGCGAATTCCTCGCGAACCATCCCGGCCGCCGCATCCATTCCTACGGTTCCGAAATCATCGGCTATCGCCCGCCGCGCATGCTGCGCTGGTCCGCCTTCCGCCCCGCAACCGCCGAACAGATGCTTCACGAGTGGACCGCGTTCCTCCGGCGCCTCCGCGGGAGCGGAACGCCATGACCCACGATAGGTGGTGGCCAGTACCGGACCCGGCGAAATACCGGGACGCTGCAATCCCCCACTGTGATTCCTGGGGAAACTCTGATAGTATGCGTGCGAATCCTGTTATCGGAGACGAACGCATATGAATACCGTCACAGTTTCCCAAGAATTCCAGATCGTGATCCCCAGCGAGATCTGTCTGCAAGCCGGGATCCAACCGGGCCAGAAGCTCGAAGTCTTTCGCGTTGGCGACGTCATCGAGCTCGCCCCGGTCAAGTCCCTGAAATCGTTGCGTGGCAGCTTGCCTGGCCTGGACACCAACGTTGAACGGGAAGATGATACGGTATAAATCTCGTTGACTCCTGTGGCTGGCTGGAGTACTTCGCGGATGGGCCCAATGCCGGTTTTTTCGCACCGGCTCTGGAAGCGGAAGAATCATCGCTACTTGTGCCTACCCTGTGTATGTATGAGGTTTTCAAGAATATCCTGATTCAATTCGGACGGGAACAGGCTGTAGAGAAAGTAGCTGCCATGCGACAAGGCATAATTGTACCTCTGGATGACAAGCTTGCGTTGGACGCCGCGCTATTGAGTCACGAATTGAGACTACCGATGGCGGATAGTGTCATGCTGGCGACGGCACGGGCCTATCGGGCGCTGGTTTGGACGCAAGATTCCCACTTTGAAGGCCTGGACGGAGTTCGCTATCAGGCGAAAACAACATCCTGAATGGTTCGTCCATGTCGAGAAGCATCCTCAAGCTTTCAGGACCCATTCTCGCCGCCCTCATGCGCCCCAATCCCCCTTCCTGACCCCGCCCCGCTATAGCTGCCAGCCCGAGAACTGGCGGCGCACCAGCAAATACAGGAACACCGGCCCGCCAATCAGCGTGGTAATGATCCCGATCGGCGTCTCGCCCGGGAGAATGCGCCGCGCAATGATGTCGCAGGCGCAGAGGAAGGCCCCGCCGGCCACGATGCTCAGCGGCATTACGTAGCGGTGGCTCGGACCCGCGATCAGGCGCACGCCGTGGGGGATGATCAGCCCGACAAAGCCAATCGGCCCGACTTCGGACACGATCACCGCCGTGATCAGCGATCCCACCACGAAGGTGGTGATCTGCAGCCGCGAAACGTTAACCCCGCGACCGGCGGCGAGCGCGGTGCCGAACGCGAACTGGTCGTAGCGCGCCGCCTGCAACAGGAGAACGACGGCGCACGGGATCACCCCGGCGGCCAACAGGATCACGGGCTGATACCCCAGCACATCCACGCCGCCCATCAGCCAGCGGTCCATGTTCACGAGCCGATCGGGCCGCGCGATGAATCGGCTGAACAGAATACCAGCGTTTGCCAGCATGCCCAGCGTGACGCCCGCCAGCAAGAGCACCGCCGGCGAGGTGCGGATGTGCCGCGCGGCGAGCAGGTACACGAGAAACACATCCAGCCCCGCAAAAAGGAACGCCATGACCTGCTTGCTGGCGAGCACATTGATCACCGGCAGGTCCGCCGTAACATCGGCGAGTAGAAACGCGATCCACGCGCCCAGGGCCCCCGCGCTGGCGACCCCGAGCGTGTAGGGCGTGGCCAGGGGATTTCGCAAGAGCGCCTGAAACGCGCACCCGGCCAGGGCGAGCCCCGCCCCCGCGATAAACGCGGCCAGCGTGCGGGGGACACGGTGCCGCAGCAGCACGGAAAGCGTCGGGGCCTCGTTCAGCGGTGTGCCCGCCCGCAACTCCGCCCACGCCTGGCCCAGGTCAAGGGTCTCTGTGCCCACGAAAACGCTCGACGCAAAGATCACCGCGCACGCGGCGAACGCCAGGGCGGCAGCTGCAAGAATGCGCGGGCGCTTCACCGTCCCACCTCCAACAACGGCACGGTCACGAACGGCCCCCCCGATTCGGGGTGCGACCCCACCGCCAGCGGGCTGCCGTAGGCCTGGGTCAGCAGCTCCGCCGTCAGCACGTCCTGCGGAGCCCCCGCGGCGGCCAGCGTGTGATCCTGGCCGATGAGCAGTAGCCGATCACAGAACTGCGCCGCCAGGTTAATGTCATGCGTCACCACGACCACACCCAGCCCGCCCGCCGCGAGATCGCGCAGCTGCCGGAAAAACGCCACCTCGTGCGGGAGATCCAGCGCGGACATCGGCTCGTCCAGCAGCAGCAGGCGCGGCTCCTGCGCGAGCACGCTCGCCAGCACCGCCCGTTGCCGTTCCCCGCCGGAAAGCGACAGAAAATCGCGGTCCGCGAGCGCGACCGTCTCGGTCTGTTCGAGGCACGCCTCCACCACGGCGTGATCGGGCGGCCCCAGAATGCCGAAGGGCCCCAGGTGCGGATAGCGCCCGAGGGCCACCACCTCGCGCACGGACAGGCTGAACGCGGGTTGCACGCTCTGCGGCATGTAGCCCACCAGCCGGGCGCGCGCCCGCGCGCTGAATTCGGAAAGCGGACGCCCGTCCAGCAGCACGGCGCCCTCGTCCGGATTGAGCAGCCCGCACAACAATTGCAGCAACGTGCTCTTCCCCGCGCCGTTGGGGCCGATGATTCCAGCGACTTCGCCGCCGCGTAATTCCACGCTGACATCCATCAGCACCGGGGAACCCGGAGCGTAGCCGAAGGACACGCGATCTGCCGCCAGAACATGGCTCATTCGGGCAGTTCCGCTTTGAAGTGCAGCCGGCGCGCGACGATCCGGGCCACTTCGGCGATCCGCGGGCCGGGGCGCATCGCATGGGAATCCGTGACGTAGTAAATCGATCCATTGCGCACCGCCGGCACCGTATCCAGAAATCGCCAGTCGTTGTAAAGCGCCTGCTGCTGGTTCCGCGTCAGCGTCTTGCCCGCCTGTATCTCCAGGATCGCGTCGGGCGCCTTCATGACCACCGTTTCCTTCGACGCCTCCAGGTACGCCTGCGGCGCATCGCCGTAGATGTTGTCGCCGCCCGCCACCGCCACTATCTCGGAAATGAAGGACGCGCTGCCCACGGTTTGCAGGTTGGATAGATCGCCCCGCTCGCGTCCGAGCACAATCAACACGCTGCGGCGTTCAAACGGCGAAACCGCCTGCTGAATAGCGTCCAGATCCGATTCGATGCGCGCCCGCAATGCCGTCGCCTCCCGTTCGCGCCCCAGCGCCGCGCCTATGGTCTCGATCCCCCCGAATATCGTCTCGAAGCTGTCCATGTGGACGTTGACCACCGTGATCCCCTGCATTTCGGCGAATCGCGTCACCTGTTCATGACGACCCGGAACAAAAATCATCGCGGGAGAGCGCATGGCGATGCGCTCGAGATCGGGATCGATATAGCCCCCGAGCGCGGGAAGCGCCCGGACCTCGGGCGGGTAATCGTCAAACTCGCTCCGGCCGATCAGTTGCCGTCCCTCGCCCAACGCGTAGATCGTCTCGGTGAGGTTGGGCGCGAGCGACACGATTCCCGATCCGCCCTGACCCCCGTCACAGCCGCATACGGCGCAAACGGCCACCAGGGGAAGGAGACGGCGGACGCAACGGCAAAGGAACGGCATAAATCCAATCTTTCGGCTCAACAAATCTGTTAAAAGGGCGTTTTTGATGGATTCTGCGCGGCCTTGATCCCGTGTTGCAAGTTTTCCGAGCCCGCTCCACACAAATACCGCCCCTATGGCCCCGGCTCCAGGTATTGCAGCAGGGCATACAGCCCCACGACCGTCTTCCCGTCCTCGAAGCCATTCGCGCGCAGTGTGTCGCGCACCTCCTCCAGCGGCATCTCCACGATCTCGATGCGCTCCTCGTAGTCGAGATTCTGCCCGACGTGCGCCAGGTCCACGGCCAGGTAGATGTGAATAAGCTCCGAACAGTAGCCCACCGACGCATACACCGCACCCGCCGGTATCAAACGTCCCGCGCGATAGCCGGTTTCCTCCTCCAGTTCACGCATGCCGCAAAGCGCGGGATCCTCGCCACCTTCGCGCTTGCCCGCCGGCATTTCGAGGACATATTTCCCGATTGCGATGCGAAACTGCCGCACGAACAGCACCGAATGCCCCGTGAACGGAATGATCCCCACCCCCCCGGGATGCTCGATGACCTCGCGCCGCGCCACCGTGCCGTCGTCGAGCACGACCTCGCCCGCGCGCACGCGAAACACGTCGCCGTCGTAGATAACCTCATTTCGGGTCCATTCTTCCATGAAGAGAGCTTTCTGAAGGTTGCTTGCCGCAGCGCGACGGCATTATACGCGCGCGCCGGACGGCCTATCCAGCCGGATGTGGCGCGGGGGGCGCGGTCTGGACTACCATAACGCCGTTTCGAGCCCATACCAACCGTGAGGATACGCCATGATACGCCGGATCGCCCTGATTGCCGCCCTTTGCCTGTTGCCGCACCTCACAACCGCGCGCGCGGACGAGACTCCGTACGTCCAGCACGAAAACCTGGTCTTCGCGGAAGTCCACGGGACCGGCCTGCTCGCCGATGTGTTCACGCCGCTCCCCTCGGAAACGCCGCGGCCCGGCGACGGCCTGGCCATCGTCGACGTGGCGAGCGGCGCCTTCCATTCCGATCGCGGCAAGATCAACGACCACAAGCGGGCGCGCATGTTCGACATCTATTGCGGAGCCGGCTACACGGTCTTCGCGATCCGCCCCGGCTCCATCACGAAGTACTCCGGCGAGGAGATGAACGCCCACGTGAAAATCGGCATCCGCTGGGTCAAGAGCCAGGCCGAAAAATACGGCGTCAACCCCGACCGGCTCGGCATTACCGGCGCGTCGGCCGGTGGCTATCTCGCCACCATGGCCGCCGTGACGCCAGAGGACGCGACCGGCAACGGGCCGCTGGGACAGTACGACACCCGCGTCCGCGCGGCCGCGGTCTTTTTCCCGCCCACGGACTTCACCCGGGTGGAGTGGGCCAGCGGGCGCGGCGGGCGCCTGGAACGCTTCTTCTTCAGCGATGGATTCGGCGATCGCTCGAAGGAAGAAATTGCCGAAAAGGTGAAGGAACTCTCCCCGGCGCACCGCGTCGGCGACAGCGTCCCGCCGATGCTCTTCATCCACGGCGACGCGGACGAGGTGGTCAAGCTGGAGCAATCGGAAATCATGGTGGACGCGCTGACGGCGAAAGGCCACGAAGTGGAATTGATCGTGAAGGAAGGCGGCGCGCACCCCTGGCCGACAATCTACGAGGAAGTCGCCGTTATGTGCGCCTGGTTCAACCAATCCCTGCGCCGGGACTGACCCGCCCCCAGGAACGCAGATATTCCTGAGAATGCGCCGAAGGCGCAAATGTAGGATAGCCGTCCCGGCTGTCCACCGCGCCGGAAGGCGCGACAAGATCGCGCAACGCCAGGGCTGCGCCGTGTCAGTCCTTCGTGTCTTCAATGCCCCGCAGGCGCTTGTACCAGTCGGGCGCGGCCTTCATGAAGATGCGCTGCTGCTCCACCAGCCCGCTGGTGAGCCGGGGCGGGCCGTCGTAGTGATCGGCGAGCGAAAGCAGTGCGTCGACCTCCTTCCAATCGTAGGGCTTCCCCCGAAGCTCCTCCCGCCGGATCTGTTCCAGAAGCCGTCCCGTCTCCGCCCACTGGCGCACCAGCTGCCGCTGCTCTTCCTCGCTGGGACGTTTCATGATTCGGCTCCAAGCAACGCCTTGACGCGAAGGATGGTGTCGCGATCCTCCCGCATCTCGCACAGGGGCGTCAACTGGCCGATGATATACTTCGCGTCGAGGGTGCACTGCCGCGCGACAATGCCCTCCACGTCAAGCCAGTCGCGCGCGCGGCCCGCGAAGGCCTTCATGATGAGCAGGTCTTCCGCGGTGCAGCAGCGCAGCGTGTACTTCGGCGCAAAAGGCGCGGTCACGGCCCGCGCCACCATCGCTTCCTCAAACGGCAACGCGCCAAGGGCGATATCCACCGGGTAGCCCTGCGCCGATCGCAGCAGCAGCACCCGATTCGCCAGCGCAAACGCGTGGGCGTCTTCAATGCGCGATTCGAACGATGCCAGCAGTTCGATTACGTAGGGTTCCTCGTCGCCCCACCCCGTAAGCAGCGCAAAATCCGCGTCCAGCGTGGTTCGGGGTTCGCCCCAGTGCTGCACGGCGAGGCCGCCAATAATGCAAAACGCCCATCCGCGCGCCTCCATGAACGCGCAAACTTCCGCCGCGGCCTCAAGCACGCCGTTCATGGCTTCTCCTTCGGCGCGTAGGGCGCGCGGTAGTGGTAGTACACCTCCAGCAGGCTCGGCGCCCCTTCGAGGCCCAGCGTGTTCCGCACGCGCATTTCGAGCCGGTTCAGCCCCGACGGAAACAACGGCCACGTGAACACCGCGGGGCTCTCGCGCCAGCCGCTCCCGTTGATGTTGATTTCGAACGCCGCCAGGTTCGGCGTCTGCGTGAACATGCGGACGCGCACCTCCCCTTCCGTATCGCCCCACGACGCCGCGTAGTGCGCGCGGTTGATCGCAGGGTAAAAGTCCGCCACGCGATCGCTGTGCAGGGCGTGCTGCAACTTGCGCGGCGTCGCTTCGTCGTACCAGCACAGATAGCCGCTCCACGGCCACCACGTCGACCCGTGCGCCACCGGGCGCGGCGTCGGGCGGGTCAGAAAGTCGTTGCGCGGGATCAGCCGGAAGAAACCGGCAAGGTTGTGCTGCGGCGGGCGCTTCATCGGGTCCGGATCGTTGATCCACGGGGTGAACGTGGAGATCTCCAGCGGCTGCGGCGTCTCGGGTACGGCATTCCCCGCGCGGTTCTCCCACGGCGCCGGGCTCGCCCAGGGAATCGGGTTCTCCGCGGTAAAACCGTAGCGCCGAAGGAAATGCTGGTGCTGCTCCAGCACGCTCAACGGCTCTCCGCTGCCGGTGTGGAATTCGTAGGAGTCGAATACGCTCTCCGGATCGATGACGGCCCATTTCTCGAGTTCGTCGATATACACTTCCGGTATTTCGTGGTTGAACACGTTGACATGCCGCGCCTGGTAGCCCAGCGACTGCAACGCCTGGATGAACACGATGGTGAACTGGATGCACATCCCGCCGTGGCCGTACTGCTGCTTCCGCTTGAGGATATCGAGCGCGTTCCACTCGGGATATTCCGGGTGCGGCAGCGCGTGATACCAGAGTTGGGATACGTAGTGCCGGATCTGGTTGATCTCCGCGAATTGCCCGTGCGTCGCGCGCACAAGCAGTTCCTCCGGAAGCGTCGCCCGCAGCCGCGCCAACTCCGGCGCATCGCCCGACTCGAAATACATCGGATACGACGGGTAGCGCGGCGCGGGATTCACCGCGCGGCGCGTATAGAAGGTGTTCTCCGGCGGCGGCGTGAAATGCAGCGTCCGGGACAGCGCAATCTCCCGCAGCACCGGCGTCGATAGCGGGTCCTCGGTGCGCAGGGTCGCGCGCACCTGCGCGTAGCGGCGCCCGGTGTCCGGCAGCGGCGCATCCAACGCCGCCCCTGTCCCGACCGGCGTAAACGCGTCCCATGACGCATCCGTCGGGTCCGGCGTATCCGAAAAGCGCACGGCCCAATCGATAACCGTGCCCGATGGCGTTTCGCCCAGGCCCGTGAGGCGCAGCTCCGTCGCGCGGCATGCCGGCGCGATGCCGCTGGCCCCCGGCGCCTCCGCCCATAGGTCAATTGGCGGGCTGACCAGCGATCCGCTTGGGTGGTGCTGCTCCAGGCTGATGCGTATCACGTACTCGCCCCGGGTGTCCGCCTCGGGGCCCAGCAACCCTGTCTGATACGTCGCGCCCCCGTCCACCGACCGCGCGGACATCGCGCCGACCTCAAACGGGGTCAGGCCCGGAAGGTTCCCGCTGTCCGGTATCTCCACGAAACCCGAGGTCAACAGCCCCGTGTGCCCGCGGTACGTGTAGGCCCCGCCACCGCGCGCATACTCATCCTCGCGCGCGAACAACACATCATAGCCCCGCTCCGGCGGCCCCTCGCAAACCAGTTCAATGACATTCTCGCCCGTCCGCAGCGCGTCCACCGGCACGGGAACCCACCACCACATCAGCTCATGCCACGACCGCGGAACACCTTCGACGCGGCACCCGTTCACCAGCATATGCCATGGCGCCGGATCCGACGCGTCCCGCGGCGTCATGTACACCAGCACATGCGCCGCGCGCGCCGCCGCCGATTCCAGCCGCAACACCTTGCGGATGCGAACCCCCGCATGCAACGGCTCCGTGTGCGCCCCCTTGTCGCTCCGCCCCGCCCCCGGCGCATCGTTCTCGATCAACACGAGGTCATTCAACATGACCCCCGCCCCGCCCCCGGCCCGCATCACATCATACGCCTGGCCCGCCTCATACAACTCCAGCGCCGGCCATACCGTCCGCACCGGCATCGCCACCGCCTCCGCCCACGCGCCCGGCGCCAGCACGCCAGACACGGCAAGCCAGAGCCAAGACACCCCGCCCAGCACACGAAGCAAACCCATACAATCCACCTCGCCCTCCCAAAAGAAATCACCAAAAATCCACGGCCCCGACGCCGATCAACACCATACGGCAGCGCCCGGTTGAAATCAACGTGAGGCCGGCACATACGACGCATGGCCACTGGGATTCATCGAACTACAAGGGCGCGCGAATTCGCAGGACCAATGCCCCAAACCAGGCCGGCCCAAAAAACAAAACGCCCCGCGCGGTCACTATTGTGACCGTGCGGGGCTGGTGTGGTAAAGATGGTGCCCGAGGCGAGAATCGAACTCGCACGCCATTGCTGGCACAAGATCCTTAGTCTTGCGTGTCTGCCAATTCCACCACCCGGGCGGGGAAGCAGAAGGATACAAAAAAAACGCCGCGCGCTGCAACTTTTGTGCGGGCGCGCGGCGTGATTCCCGGGTTTACTCGCCGCCGAGCCCGTTGGCGATGAAGGCGTCGAGCCGCGCCCGCACCAGGCTCGCGATCTGATCAATGCTGGATTCGGTCTCGGGATTGAGCGCGGCGAGCGCGTTCAGGATGCCTCGGGCCTCCTCGATGCCCTTCGC
The DNA here is from genome assembly GCA_019637335.1 of Candidatus Hydrogenedentota bacterium. NCBI lineage: Bacteria > Pseudomonadati > Candidatus Hydrogenedentota > Candidatus Hydrogenedentota bacterium. The sequence goes on from JAHBVV010000012.1 coordinate 118,681, forward strand.
GATGGCCCCACCGATGAAATCGGCGAATCGCGCGCGCCCTTCTTCGTTGTCGTCGAGGCCGTTGTTCCTGGCGTATGCGGAAAAGAAATTCAGCGCGAAATCCGCGATGCGGTTGGCGGTCGCTTCGGGAGAGGTGTCGACCGCTTCGCCTTCCGGTATGCCGAGGGCTTCGCGCGCCTCGGCCACCACCGCGCGCAGCTTCTCGAAAGCGCGGTTGAGGACGATTTCCTGCGCCTCGGTATTGGAAACGGCATTCGTGCCGAAGGTCACCACGTCAATGCGCGCTTCAAACTGGAAGGAGAAGGACTGGTACGTTGCCTGCCTCGCCGACTGCGGATAGGCGCGGCCTGCGGCAAGCTCTACGGGAGGCGTCTGAACCGTCTGTATCATGAATATCACCCTCGCTGTTGGCCCGTTGGGGCCCCGGGATTCCGTCGCTGAGGGATTTATCGGCGGATGCCGCCGTGGGCTTTAGCCAACCCCGGGGACGGCCTCCGGCTGCCAGCCCGGGGACTGCATCCGGCTGGCCAGCCCGGGGACTGCTTCCGGCTGGCCAGTGCGCTCAATACTGGAACCCAGGCCCCAACCCAACCGGTGGCTGTACCCGCACCAAGCCAACCCCGTCATCCATGCCCCGGGTTGGCGCGGAGGCGCCAAGGGGACTGCATCCGGCTGGCCAGTGCGCTCAATACTGGAACCCAGGCCCCTACCCAGCCGGTGGCTGTACCCGCAAACCACCCCTCCTCATCCATGCCCCGGGTTGGCGCGGAGGCGCCAAGGGGACTGCATCCGGCTGGCCAGTGCGCTCAATACTGGAACCCAGGCCCCTACCCAGCCGGTGGCTGTACCCGCACCAAGCCCAAGGGGACTGCATCCGGCTGGCCAGTGCGCTCAATACTGGAACCCAGGCCCCTACCCAGCCGGTGGCTGTACCCGCACCAAGCCAACCCCGTCATCCATGCCCCGGGTTGGCGCGAAGGGCCCTAAAAACACCAAAACCCACAAGAAGCGCAAAACACACACAAACCCACACCCCGGCCCGAAAACCACGCGGATCGTACCGAAGCTCAACGGTATGTTCGCCCGCTACGATTTCCACCCCCTGCATGGCCCCGTCGACCGGGTACACCAGCGTCTCCTTACCGTCGACCCACGCACGCCACTCGGGATACCAGGCCGTTGTGATGACCAATATGCCCGGCTGGTTGGTTTCCACGCGCAGCCGCACCTGATGCGGGCCGGGCCGATCAAGCACTTCAATCTCGTTGTCGAAGGGGCCTTCGCGCGGAGGCATCGCAAAGCCCTCCACCCGGGGCGCGCTCCCGGCCGTCATGGGCCCCAGGTCCGGCGCATCCGACGGGCGCGTGTCATATGCCATCCGGTATGGCGGCGCGCTCGAAAGATCCCGAAAAAGCACCACACCGGCGTCGAACACCTCCACGATATTCAGATCGGGCCGCACCGGCGCGTAGGGCCCCTGGATGTCCTCCCGCCGCAGCAGCAGCGCGCCCACCCCCGCGCGGCGCTGGAGGAGCGGGTCCGCCTCGATCTGCGCGAGGAAGCGCTCGGTGCGGTTCAAGCTCACGGTCGCCCGGACCTGAAGCCCCGGGATTCGGTTCCCGTGAAGCGGCCACGCGGACAGCCCGGTCGTACCGCCCACGCGCGCATCAACCGCGCGGAGGGCCTGGACGAGCGGGGTCTCGGGATAAACGAGTCTGGCGTCGGTTCGAGGCAGTTCCGGCGCGCGCACGAGGGCAATCAGGATCATGAGCAGGGCCGCCATACCGACCGCCATGATCCGGGGATTCGGCTTGAGGAGCGTCACGCCGAATATTGACACTATGCATATGATAACAAATACAAAAAGATAAAAAAGATTCCATTCCGAGTATGTGCCGCTTCCCGAAAAAAACACATAAACCAGTAACAAACCGCCCCAATACAGGGGCAGGATCAGCGCCATCCGCGCCAGAACCCGCTTGCATTGATCCGCGTTAAGGTGGAGCCACGTCTCCGCCACGGCCGCCGTCATCAACGCGAAGGGCAGCGCCAGCGCGGCCACGTAGCAGGCCGGATGCAGGAGCCGGAGCAGGGGCAACGACACGAGCCGGTCGCCGGTCAACAGCGGCACGGCCGCGAGGAGGAGCGCCGCCAAACCCAGGCATTCGACGCGGTGGCGGAGCGCCTTGTCCACGAAGCGGCGCAACGAGAACCAGACGCCCGCCAGAAGCAGCGGAATATGGCCCACGTAGAAGAGCGCCGCCAGCGGATTGGCCGCACCTGTCGCCGCCTGGTGGTAGGCGCTTCCAAAACCACCCAGAAGAGCCCCGGCTTCCATCGGCCACGGGTAGGCCCCCGGGGCCGTCGCGCCTTCCCGAAGGAGGGTAAAGTACGGGATCAACTGCGGGGCCGCCAGACCGAGTCCCGCCGCGACGCCGAGCGCAAAACCGGGCAGCGCCGCGCCCAGATGGACGTGGTGGCTGTCGCGCGCGCGCCGCAGCACCATGTAAAGCACGAGCGCGCCGATCAGTCCGGCGAGGATCCGCACGTCGCCGCCGAGGGCCATGAGCGCCACGGCGATGGCGGCCTTGGGCCAGGCGCGGAACTGCCCGATGAGCAGGCGGTCCACCGCCAGTAGCAGGAGCGGAAACCAGGGCAGGATATCCCCCATCGGCTCGGCGACCCAGTGGAATACGGGCCCGCTCCATTGGTACACAAGCGCCACGATGAGCGCGAAGCCCGCCGTGAAGCCGTAGCGCCGCGCGCCGTAATACGCGGCCCAGCCCGCGACCGCCAGTTTCAGCCACAGGCTGAGCGCCCAGGCCAGCGGCAAATCGAAAAGGTAAAACGGGATCGTGAAGAACGACAGGCACCGGTTGCGCACATCCGCCAGAAAGGGCTGGCCCAGGCCCGTGTCGGGGTTCCACCAGAGCGCGGCGGGTTGGGTCCGGTTCTCGTTGATGTACTGGTAGGCGGGCCAGGCGGTGGCCAGTTGCCAGGCGGAAAGCGGGTCGTGCTCGGACAATGCCCCGGCCGGCGCCGCGCTCTCCCACGGGGGCAGGGCCAGAATGGAATCGGGCGCAATGGGCGCCGCCCCCTGGAAGAGGCTGGGCGCCAGGGCCAGCACGGGCAACAACAGAAGCAGCACCACGCACCCCGCATGCTCGCGCACGCGATATCCCCAGCTCGGTCTCATGATGCCACGGTCCCTGTTCGCCGGCCCGCCCGGCGGCTCCCGGGCGCCCTGGATTGCCAGGGCGCCCGCGAACCGATCACTATACCAAATGCCGCTACCGTTTTGCCGGGCGGGTGTGGATGCCCAGGCCGTAGTAATCCTCCGCCGCCTCCAGTATCGCCTCCGAAAGCGTCGGATGCGTGTGTATCGTATGCGCGATCTCCTCCACCGTCGCCTCCAGTTGCATCGCCATCGCGCCCGCCGCGATCAGCTCGCCGGCCTCCGCGCCCATGATGTGCATCCCGAGCAACTGGTCCGTCGCGGCGTCGCCCACGATCTTCACCAGCCCCTCCGTCTCGCCCATCGCGTGCGCGCGGCCATTCCCGGCGAACAGGAAGCTCCCGGTCTTCACCGTATATCCCGCCGCCTTCGCCTGGGTTTCCGTCAGCCCCACGCTCGCCACCTCGGGCGACGTGAAATTGCACGACGGCACCACCCGGTAGTCGATGCGCCGGTTCCCGCCCGTGGCGTTGGTCGCGGCCACAATCCCCTCGGTCGACGCGCCGTGCGCCAGCCAGGTCTTGTTGGTCACGTCGCCGATGGCGTAGATCCCGGGAATGTTGCTCTCCATACGATCGTCCACCACGATGCTGCCCCGTGCGCCAATTGCCACCCCGAGATCCGGCGTGCGTGTGACCACCTCGGAATTGCACTGGAGCCCGATCCCCACCAGCACCAGATCCACCTCCAGTTCCCCGGCCCCCTTGCCCTCCAACGTCAGGTGCACGCTGTCCTTCCGGTGCTTGAGCGTCTGGACCTTGGTGTCCGTGCGCACATCCATCCCCTTCCGCTTGAGCCCCGCCGCCAGGCGCTTGCTCAGGTCTTCGTCTTCCCGGGGAAGCACATACGGCATCGCCTCAATCAGGGTCACCTTCGCGCCAAGCGCGTTCCAGATGCACGCAAACTCCGATCCCAGCGCCCCCGCGCCAATCACCGCGATGCGCTCCGGCAGTTCGGTCAACTCCAGTGCGTCCGTGCTGCCAATCACTGTCGTGCCGTTGAATTCCAGCCCGGGCAGCTGCGCGGGGCGACCGCCCGTCGCAATAATGATGCTGCCCGCGCGCACCCGGGTGTCCCCGACCGCGATCTCGCCGGGCGTCACCACCGTGCCCTCGCCCCGGATGACCTCAATGCCGTGCGCCTTGAACAGCGCATCGATTCCGCCGGTGTTGGTTCCGATAACCTTGTTCTTCCGCGCGACCATAGCCTTCATGTCGAAGGCCGCCCCGGAAACCTTCAGCCCGAAGTCCTCGGCATGTTGCATTTTTCGGTAGAGTTCGGCGGTGTATATGAGTGTTTTTGTCGGTATACACCCAACATTCAAACACACGCCACCCAGAGCCTCCCGCTCCACCACCGCCACCGAAGCCCCGCGCTGCGCCACGCGAATCGCCGCCACATAGCCACCAGGCCCCGATCCAACCACCACCACGTCAAATTTTTGCATCTTTTTATCCTGATTGCTGTTGTTTTGTATTGATTATTATTTGTTTTGGTTCGGCAACCCAAAGCGTGCTTATGAGGCCAGTGACGCCTCGACCAACGCCCGTAGGGGTTCTTCCGGCGCCAACTGGCATATCGTGTCGAGCACCGCGCCGACGCCCCGTTCCCGGCGCATCGTCTGGATTTCTACCGCCCCCGGGTCCGACGGCTCGTCAAACTGCAGCGCCGCGGCGATGACCTTGACGTGGGCCACCGGGTCAACATCCTGCTCGAGGCACATCCGGGCCGAGGCGATCAGGCGGTCGTCCGGGCCGAGCTTCCGGACCGGGTCCGCACCCACGCGCGCCACCTGATCGGCGAGGGCCTTGTTCTGATACCGGTGGATGAGGTCCGCCGCGAAGGCCTCAAGAGCGGCCTGATCCATGCCGTGCTTCCGGGCCAGTCCCAGGCAGCTCTCCCGCTGCGCCGCCTCGACCACCGGGCGGATTTCCGGATCCGCAATCACCTCGTATATATAGGTATGGCCCCTGAGGTGGCCCAGATAGGCCGCCGCCGCGTGGCTCATGTTATGCACAAAGAGCTTGCGTTCCACGTAGGCGCCGAAATTGGGATACGGCTTGGCGTGGGCGATCGGCGGAATCGGCCCCACGAAGCCCTCGGCGGCCAGGGGCAGCTCACAATAGGGTTCCACGCAGACCAGCAGCGGATCCTCGGCATGCTGGGTCTCGGTCATCCGCGGCACCATCCGGCCAATGGAAGCCTCCACAAACCCCACCTGCGTATCCAATACCGTGTGCCATTCCGGCGCAAGGCATTCCCGAACCGCTTCGCGCAGGATCCGGTCCCCGCGAAGCACGTTTTCGCAGATAATGACGTTCAACGGCGTGGCGTCCGGCGTGGCGAAGCGCTTCTCAATGCCTCGCGCCAGCGCCGGCGCAATGCGGGGCAGGATCGGCGAGCCGACCGCCGTCGAGGCGATCACACACTCGGCCAGGGCGTCCGCAATGGCCTCGATGTCGCCCCCATGAATTGCGTCCACCCGGGTAATCCGGAGTTTCTCCGTCGTCTCGGACACCAGGTGAAGCGGGTATGCGTTCCGCTCCCGGAGCAGACGGACCACGGTCTCGTTGACGTCCACGAAGGTGGTGTTATAGCCCGACTCCCAGTACAACTGGCCGAGGAAGCCGCGGCCGATGTTGCCCGCGCCAAAATGCACTGTTTTTCCGCCCAAGAACCGGATCCTTCGCTGGTTGTGCTGACGCCCCGCATACGTTCCCGGGATTATAGCAAGTGGGCGGCATGCGGCGCGAGAGCGATCCGGCGTAGCGGCGCGACGTGCTTCTCGCGCTCCCCGCGTGTTCCAGAACAATACCGCGCGGTCATGGGTTAACGTAATGCAGGAAACGGCGTGATTCCGAACCTCGACCACCAGAGGCGCGCGCGATTTCATTGTGTATTTGGTAAAAAATGTGTAATTCAATACCAAAATATGTGAAATTCAATTGCAACAACTCCGATCCGGAAACTTTCTTGTGTACATTCGGCATATATGGTGTATAATCACGCTGTGGAAGGCGAGTTGAAATCGAAGTAGTGTGCAGTCGGTCGGGGTGTTCCGTCAGTTTGAATGGATGAGACCGAAACGCGTCTGGTCAGGTGCGAATGGTCTGATGTTTGATCCATGGGCTTCGGTACGCTCGGGAGGACGACTCAGCCTGGTACCGCCAGTCGTTCATAATAGGAACGCATTGCGGCAGGAGGTTAGTTTATGTGGAATAAAATGACAGGTAAAGGCGAGCAGCTACCCGATCTGCTCGTGGTGCTGGCGATTACGGTGGTCATGGCGGCCATCTTGTTGCCGGCGGTTTCGAATTACAATGGCGGAGCGGTGAACGCGGAGAGCGGCTTGAATTCCGTGGCCCCGATTATGGATGGTCACGTGCGGTCGGCCCCCCGGAGCGCCAGTTCGCGCGAGGCCCGCGATGTGCGTATGACGCCGGTGGATGCGGACGCGGATACGGTGGTGGCGGAACGCGATCTTTCGGTGCTGGAAGACGAGTATACTCCGATGGATATGGTCGTGGAGCGCGACGGGCTGGAGAAGCTTCGTACGACGGACATCAGTTACGTGATTCCCTGACCGCGGTCGGATCGCGTGATCGTTTTAATCACTTAATTCACGGCGGCGCCGGCCCGGTATCCTGCGCCGCCGGTTCTGTTTTTCATGAGGTGCGCCCGCGCCCGATTTCATAGGAGTTCCCGTCTATGCGCCGCCGCCCGACTGCTGTTCTCACGCTTCTGCTTGCCACAATTGCGGGTTGCGCGGCCACGCCGGCGGGTCCCGATCACGGTCCGGGCGCCGGCGCCGCCACGGCAAAGGATGCCTCGGACCCGATGTCTATTCAGGATATTGCGTGGGAACTCGCCGGAATCGGCGAGGCCAGCGCCCCGGAAGCCCCGGTCCCCGACACCTCGGTAACGCTTCTGCTCGATGCGGCGAGCGGCGAGGCGTCGGGCTCGGCCGGCTGCAACCGGTACGTCGGGAAATACACCCTGGATGGCAACGGGCTGACCTTCGGCCCTATCGCCGCAACCAAGCGCTACTGCGGCGCCCCGGAAGGCGTGATGGCGCAAGAGTCGGCTGTGCTGGCCGCCTTGCAGGCCACAAGCCATTTCACGCTGGAAGACGATGTGCTGACACTGCATCAGGACGGGGACCGGGTTTTGCGTTTCGCACGCTCCGGCGCGAAAGGCGGGCCAGACGCATCCCCGCTCGCGGCGCTCAATGATCACGTGGGCGCCTATCCGCGCGAAATCAACCTGTGGGAGCACCCGGCGGTTTCAAAGCGGCTCCAGGCCCTCCTGGGCGGCGCGCTTCCCGCCTTTCTCGAAAACATGGGCGTCCAGGGCCCGCTATCCGCCGAAGATGGTCTGCTCTACGTCACCGGAAACAAGCCCCACGAGGGCGGCATCGAAACGGCGGCATTCGTCGCGGATCCCGCCCGGGACCAGATCCAGGTGTGGTTGATTACCGGCGGCGAGGCGCGCCTGTACGCCGAAAAAGACCCGCCGCTCCCCGATCCGGCCGATGTGCAAACATGGAAGGCCAATCTGGACGCGCGCCCGTAAATAAACGCCCCCGGCCGCGGCCCGCTGTTCTCGCCTGACGCGGCGCGGCACTATTCTCTGTTTTCGCTTGCACCCCCGCCGGGCCGTGGTGCATACTGAGGCCCGAACCAGGATCAGGACGGCGGAGTGACTTGATGCAGTTGAGAACGACGCGATTCGGGGAGTTGGAGGTAGCGGAAACTTCGGTTATCACCTTCACCCAGCCCATTATCGGCTTTCAGGAGTACCGGCGCTTTGTCTTGCTGCCCGGGCCGGCGGACAGCGCCGTCACGTGGCTCCAGTCAACCGAATCGGGCGAGCTCGCCTTCCTGCTCATGAATCCGCGCGATGTGGCTCCCGATTACCGCGTGCCGCTGGGCCAGCACGAGCTCGCGGAATTGGCCGTCAATACCGCCGACGAGCTGAGTATTTTCACCATTCTCGTCGTGTCGGATGACGTGGCGAAAATCCGCACGAATCTGAAGGCCCCCGTCCTGATCAATTCGAAACAACGCCTGGGCAAGCAAACGGTGTTGGAACGCAGCGACTACCCGATCCAGTTTTTCCTGGCGCAGGCGCGGGAGGCGGCAGCCGCGCGGGAGGAAGTGAGCCATGCTCGTACTGACGCGTAAGGAAAACGAGAGCATCATGATCGGGAACGACATCGAGATCAAGGTGCTCGATCTCAAGGACAACCAGGTGAAGCTGGGCATCGTCGCCCCCCGCAGTGTGGCCGTGCACCGCCGGGAAGTCTACCTCGCGATCCAGGCCGAAAACGCCCAGGCCGCGGCGACGGGCTCGCTCGATGGCATCTCCAATCTGATCCCCCGCTAGGAAAGGGAAACACATGGATGTGATCGTGGATGGCGCCGGCAACTACGACCTGAAGGGCGAGCCGGGCGACCTGTTTGCGGCGGTGGGCGCGGTGAGCGAATACCTGCGCGGTCAGGGCCGCTCGATTCTGTCCGTCAAGGTGGACGGCAGCGATGTCGCGCCGGAGGATCTCGCGACCCGCCTCAAGAACCTCTCACCGAACGATGTGGGACGCCTCGAAATCGGCTCGGAATCGACCTCCGCCCTGGTTGAAGAATGCCTCCGCGGCCTCGAGGAAACCCTGCCGGAACTCCCCAACGTCTGCCGCCAGATGGCGCAGGTATTCCAGGGCGAAAAACCGGAAGAAGGCTTCGACCCCTTCGTGGAACTCGCCGGCATCTGGGCCAGCGTCAAATCGCGCGAGGCCCTGGTGGCCAATGCCCTCGATCTCGACCTGGACACCCTGCAAATCGGCGGCAAGTCGCTCCAGACGGCGCACGACGAATTGAACCAGTTCCTGGAGGAGGCCGAACAGGCCCTCAAGGACGGCGATACCATTCTCCTGGGCGATCTCCTGGAATACGAGCTTGCGCCCCGCGCGGAACGGGAAGCCGAGATCGTGGCCCTGTTGCAGGCGCAGCTTCCGGCCACTTCGGGCGGCTGATGGCCACGCCCCGCGTCCTGACCTTCAATTTCCACGAGCCCTACCTGTGCATGATGGCCGCGACCGGCCTGCCCCTGGACGTCGGGCTCTACGAGAGCGGCCCCCTCGCGCGCGTGTGGCACACGCAGTTCCGCCCCATTCCCGACAACCTCACGCTCGTGCCGGAGCGGGTCTGGCGCGCGCGGCTGGACCGGGGCCACTACGATGTGGTCATCGCGCAAAACGAAAGCAACGCCCTCGACGTGGCCCGGGCGGAGGCGTCGCGCATCCTCATCTGCCACAACCGCCGCACCTTCCTCGAAACCACGATCGCCCCGGAAAACGCCGAAGGGCACACTGCCTTCCGCATGCTGTTGGACCAGCTTCCCCACCTCTTCGAATTCGTATTCATCTCGGAATCTAAACGGGACGACTACCGCATACCGGGCCGCGTCATTCCACCGGGCATCGATGTCGAAGCCTGGGGCGGGTACACCGGCGACACCCCCTGCGTCATTCGCGTGGGCAACACCATGCGCCAGCGCGACCGCATGTTCGATGTGGACTTCCAGGAAGCCTGCTGCACCGGCCTGGCCAACCGTGTCGTCGGGGTAAATCCGTTAATCCCGGGAAGCGAGCCAAGCAAGAGCTTCGAGGACCTGCTGCGCACCTACCGCACCTGCCGCGCCATGCTGCACGTCTCCCGTGAGGCCTACGAGGACGGCTACAACCTCGCCATGCTGGAGGCCATGGCCTGCGGCATGCCCGTCTGCGCCCTCGCGAACCCGACCTCGCCCATCACCAACGAGGTGGACGGTTTCGTTTCCTACGACAGCGCGCAACTCCGCGAATACCTGGCGCGCCTCCTCGAAGACCCGGCCCTCGCGCGCGAAATCGGCGCCCGCGGACGCGATACCATCGCGCGGACCTTTCCGCTGGACGTCTTCGCCGATCGCTGGCGCGAAGCCATTTTCGAGGCCGCGGATCGCCGGCCAGCGCGTGGTTCCGCCGCGCGCGCCGAAGCCGCCGCGGGCGTACCCGTCCTCGTGACCTACACCGGATCGCCGCACACCACCGGGCGCTACATCCACGAGGCCCTCCGGCGCGCGTGTCCCACGGTTTCGACGGGCGCCCGCGTGACGGACGAGGCGTTGCTCGGCTGGGGATTCCCCGCGCCCGTGCCGGAGTATCCGCGCCACGATATCGAGACCGATCTGAGCCCATCGCTGAAGGAAATAGAATCCCGCCTCCCGGATGGCTTCCATCCCCGGCTGCTGCTGTGGGTCGATTCCGGCCAGATGTGGCTCGCCCCGGGATACGCGCAGATCGACGCCGTAAAGGCCGCCTGGTTCATCGACACGCACCTCGGCGCGCCCCACCGTCTCGAAATCGCGCGCCATTTCGACTACGTATACCTCGCGCAAAAGGCCCAGGTCGAGGAGTTTCGCGCGGCGGGCGTCCGCCGGGTGAAGTGGCTGCCCCTCGCCGCGTCGGAAGAGTTGCACAGTCTCCCGCCCCGCGAACGCGACCTCGACGTCGCCTTCGTCGGCGGGATGGCCAGCCTCAGCGGCGAGGTCCGCCGGCATTTCATCGACGCCGTCCGCGAACACTTCCCCAACCACTTCATCGGGCAGTGCTGGCCGCACCAGATGGCGGAATACTACGCGCGCGCGAAGATTGTGGTGAACATGTGCGTGAACCGGGACGTCAACATGCGCGTCTTCGAGGCCATGGCTTCGGGCGCGCTCCTGATCACCGATCCCGCGATCGGCCTGGACGATCTCTTCGAAGAAGGAACGGATCTCCTCGTCTACCGCAGCGTCGAGGAGGCCATCGCGCTCATTCAGACCTACCTCGACGACGGCGAAGCCCGCGAACGGATCGCCGCCGCCGGGCGGGAGAAGGTCTGGCGCGAACATACCTACGCCAAACGAATCGCGTGGATGCTCGACGATATCCAGCAGGAAACCGGATCACTGGCGAAGCCCCTCCTCCACCACGACCCGAAGACCGCCGAGGCCTATTACGAACACCCGCGCCGCGAACTGCTCCCCGCCATCCCGCTGCGCGCGCGGCGCATACTCGATGTCGGCTGCGGCGCCGGCGCGCTCGGCAAACTGCTCAAGGAAGAACGCGGCGTCGAAGAGGTCTGCGGCGTCGAGTTTATTGAGGACGCCTTCCTCCGCGCCCGCGACGTGCTCGACCGCGTGCTCCACGGCAACATCGAGGAAATGGCGCTGCCCTGGGACGACGGCCACTTCGACTGCATCGTGTGCGCCGACGTCCTGGAACACCTGGCCGATCCCTCCGCCGTGCTGAAAAAACTCGACCGCGTCCTGGCCCCCCATGGCGTCATCGTGATCTCGGTGCCCAACGCGCGCTACTTCGAGGTCATCCACATGCTCTCGCACGGCGCCTGGACCTACTACGAGCAGGGCATCATGGACGCCACCCACCTCCGCTTCTTCACGCGCACGGACCTGCGCGCCATGATCGAGGCGGGCGGCCTGGAAGCCGCGGACGTCCTGCCGCTGAACCAGCGACCGCCGGAACACCTCCCGAAAAGCCCCGACGGCTCGCTCACCCTCGGTCTGGTCACCATGGAAGACGTGGACGATACCGCCTACGAGGAATTCCTCACCTACCAGTGGCTCGGCATTGCCTGCAAAACCGGCGTGGACCGCCTGGGCCTCGCGCGGCAGGCGCTGGAAGCCGGCGAATACGAGGCCGCGATCGGTTTCGCGATGGACGCCGCCGCCGTGGACGACGTCGCGCGCTATGGCATCGTCGCCCGCGCCCTGGGCCGCCTCGGCCAACTTGAAAAAGCCGCCACAACCTACCGCATGCTCCTCGAGACGGCCGACGCCCCCGAGATCGAGGGCGAGTACGGCATTCTCCTCCTCGCGATGAACGACGCCGAGGCCGCGAAACCCCGGCTCGAACGCGCGCTCGCCGCCCACCCGGATTTCGACCGCGCGGAAGGCGCCCTGGGACTCATCGCCTACCAGCGGGGCGACCTGGAATCGGCTTTTTCGCATCTCCGGCGCGCGCTGGAGGCGAATTACGCGAACCGCGGCCTGATAGAATCCTTCCTGGATGTCGCCGCGCGCCTGGGCCGCCTCCCGGAAGCCCGGCCGCTGATGAAGGCCTACCTGGAGTTCTATCCGGGCAACCTGGACCTCAAAATCACCTATGCGCGCATGCTCTGCGACCTGGGCGATTTCGAAGCGGCCCGCGAGCAGATCGAACTTGTGCAATTGTTCGACGCGGACCACGCGGGCGCGCGGGCCCTGGCGGAAGCGCTCGATCGGGCGCGGGACGACGCGTGACGGAAAACGCCAGTGACATGGATCAACCATTCCTGAAAACACCGGAGACCTGGCGCGAACGCCTCGCCGATCGCGCGCCCTCCCCCGATCTCGCCGTGGAGCCCAGCCGACGCGGCGCGCCGACCTTGCGCGCGGGCCGCCTCCAGCTCCACAGCCGCTACGACCCCGAGGAAGAGGCCCGGCGCCTCGTGGAATCGGCCAACCTGGCGCCCGGCGCGCCCGTGCTCGTGCTCGGATGCGGCCTGGGCTACCACATCCGCGCGCTCCTCGAAGGCGGCCACGAGGTCGCCGCGCTGGAACCCGATCTCGACGTCATCAAGCTCGCCGTCGAGGGCCCGCTGGCCGGCGCGGAGTGCCGCATAGGCGCGGGAACGCCGCCGGAAGGCGCGACCGACCTGGAGGACTTCCTCCGGCGCGATCCGCAGCTGCTGATACACCCGCCCACCGCCCAGCTCCACCGCGAATACGCCAACGCCACCGCGGGCGACCTCTACGCCGCCGCCCTGGCCGGCAAGCACCTGAATATCGCCGTCGTCGGCCCGATGTACGGCGGCTCGCTGCCCATCGCGGGTTATCTGGCGCGCGCCTTCGAGAAACTGGGCCACCACGTGCGCTACGTGGACCATGCGGAGGCCTGGCCGCTCTACGAGAAGATCCAGGCGACCGTGGAAGGTTCCACGCCCGCCGGACAGCTCTCCGCCCTCTACACGCAGTTCCTCTCCGAGTGGACCTATGCGCAGGTGGCGGAATTCAACCCCGAAATCTGTATCGTCCTCGCGCAGGCCCCCGCCGCGCCCACCTTGCCCGACCGGCTCCGGCAATGCGGCATCATCACCGCCTTCTGGTACGTCGAAAACTGGCGCCACCTCCCCTACTGGCGCGACATCGCCCGCCACTACGACTACTTCTTTCATATCCAGCCCGGCGAATTCGAAGCGAAGCTGTCCGAGGCCGGCTGCCGCCATCACGCCTACGTCCAGACCGCGTGCGACCCGGATCTTCACCGCCCCGCCACGCTGGGCGAGGCGGACCGCGCACACTACGGCTGCGACCTCAGCTTCGCGGGCGCGGGCTACTATAACCGCGTCAATCTGTTCAAGGGCCTGGGCGACTACAACTTCAAGATCTGGGGCGTGAACTGGGGCGACCGCTACCTCGCCAAGATGCTGCCGGACGGCGAAGCGCGCTTCGATGCCGATACCTTCATGAAGATCGTCGCCGCAAGCAAGATCAACCTGAATCTGCATTCGAGCAGCAGCAAACCGGGGGTCGACCCGGAGTGCGACGCGATCAACCCGCGCGTATTCGAAATCGCGGCGGCCGGCGGCTTCCAGCTCTGCGACCCCTGCGTCGGGCTGGACCAGCTCTTCGACTTCGAAACCGAGCTGCCCGTCTACCGCGATCTCCGGGAACTGCGCGAACAAATCGATTACTACCTGTCGCGTCCGGAAGAGCGCGCGGAATGCGCGGCCAACGCGCGGCAACGCGTCCTCGCGGATCACACCTACACGCACCGCGCGCAGGAAATGCTGGGTCACCTCTTCCGGGCCCACGGCGCCGCCATACTCCGGCGCGGCGTCCGCGCCCACCACACCTTCGGCGAAATGGCCGCGCGCCTCCAGCCGGAGGACGAACTGCGCCAGTGGCTCGGCCACTTCCCGGAGGACACCCCCTTCACCTTCGACGAAATCGCCAACCGGAGCCTGCCGAAGGGCGCGCCGAACCTCTACCCCGAACAGGTCATCGCGTACATGCGCCAGGTAAAGCAGGACGCGGACGCGGCGATGAAGTTGATGCGGTGATGCGAATCCTCATTATCCAGACCACGCGCCTCGGCGATGTCATCCAGACCACGCCGCTCATCCACATGGTGCGCAAAAAGCACCCGGACGCGCACATCACGCTCATGGTCCGGCGCATGGGCGTGCCGGTCGCCGAGCGCAACAGCGACATCGACGACATCATCGTCTACGACGAAGACGAGCTCTACCGGCGCCTCCACGCCCGCGACTCGAACCAGCTCCTGGAGGCCTACCAGATCGCCGACGAACGCATCCGTTCCCTGCGCGCGGGCAACTTCGACGTCTGCTATAACGTCACGCACAGCGTGAGCTCCGCGATGCTGGTGAAGATGGCGGAAATACCCGAAGTCTACGGCGCGCACCTGGGCGACGACTGGCAGTTCATCCTGCGCGGGAACTGGACCACCTACTTCTTCACGAGCGTCTTCAGCCGCGAATACAATGACCTCAACCTCTGCGACATCATCCGCAACATCGTGGAGGGCGCCCCGCCGTCCCGCGCGCTCCACCTGGCCCTCCAGGACGACGACCGCGCCTTCGCGGCGGACCTCCTGGCGCAGCACGGCGTGCGTGAGGGCGACTTCGTGGCCTGCTTCCAACTCGGCGCCAGCCAGGACGACAAGCGCTGGTCGGCGGAGAACTTCGCGGCGCTCGCGCGCCTGTTGAAGGAGCGCGACAACGCGAAAATATTCCTGCTCGGCGTCGAATCCGAGCAACACCTCGGCGATCGCTTCGAGGCCATCGCCCCCGGAACCGCCGTACACCTCTTCGGGAAAACCTCCGTCGCACAGGTTGCCGCGCTGCTGGAACGCGCCACGGTGCTCGTGACCAACGACACCGGCACCATGCACATCGCGGCGGCGGTCAACTGCCCCATCACGCTGGTCTCCGTCGGCAACGTGCACTACCGCGAAACCGGACCCTACGGCCCCGGCCATTGCGCGATCGAAGCGCGGCGCGCGGACCTGGGCCGTTCGGACTACGTCCCCGAGGGCCTCGAAGAGCGCCAGCGCATCCGCGCGGATCAGGTCCTCGCCGCCATCGACTACACCCTGGCCTGCGCCCGCGGCGATCAGCTCCCCCTCCTGGACGACGGCGGCCCCCTCGAAAGCGTGGATCTTTTCGCCACTCGATTCGCGCCGGACGGCTGCCTGGAGTATTACCCGGCCATCCGCCGCCCCCTGGGCGAACGCGATTTCATGCGGATCGCCTACCGCGCCATGTGGCTCGCCCACCTGGCCCGAGCGGAGGACCCCGAGGCGGAAGCACAAAGCCTCGACGCCATGCTCACGCGCTACGACGGCCCCGGCGCGGACACCGTGTCCGCCTGGGCCGCGGAAATCGGCGCGCACTTCGAGGGTCTCGCGGGGATCGCGGATCGCGGCATGGCGATCACCGAACAGCTGCTCCAGGCCCTCGGCGGCAAACCCGACCTCGAACGCGCCAAGTCGCTCGTCGCGCAGCTCATGGCGATCGACGAGGAAGCGCGCGTCTTCAGCGAGGTCAACCCGCCCTGCCGCCCGCTCATTCTCATGGCCCGCTTCGAGCGCGACAACCTCGACGGCGCCGACCCCCGCGTGCTCGCACAGACCACCCTCGAAATCTACCGCGCCTGCCAGGCCCGCGCACGCCTCATGGTGGAAAAGATCGGGCGCGCAACCCAGCGCTGGGGGGAGAGACCGTAGGCTACCGGGGGAGTCGGAAAGGGAGAAAATGGGATTGAATCCGTTGGACTTTCAGGCGCTGGCGCTCGAATTTCCGGAGACGGTGGAGGCGCCACACTTCGAGAAGACGTCGTTTCGGGTGCGCGGGAAGATTTTTGCGACCATGGCCCCGGAGAGGGCCGAGGCGGTGGTCAAGCTTACTCCGATCGATCAGTCCGTGTTTGTGGGCCATGGCGGCGGTACGGTGTATCCCGTGAAGGGAAAGTGGGGCGAGCAGGGCTGGACCGCGATCGATCTCGATTCGGCCGATCGCGCACTCGTGCGGGACATGCTCGCGTGCGCGTATCGCACGGTGGCGCCGAAGTCCCTCGCGGCCCGATTGCCGCGGGAGTAGGACGGTCCACCGCGGTAACGCAACACCCCCACACTCGACCGTCCTCCCCGTCCACTACGTCCACGGGCCTGCCCGCCGAAGGCGGGTCCACCCTGTCCACTCTGACCAGCCAGAAGCCCGAAAAACCCGCCAATTGACACGTTCCCTCCTTCGGGGTAGACTGAACCTGTAAAGGAACCAACGCGCATGACACCTGTTGATATCCACGACCTCGCTGCACACCTGGCGCAATGGCTGGAACGCGCGGAACACGGTGAGGAACTCCTCATCGCGCGTGCGGGCGCCCCCATCGCCAGAATTGTTCCACCAAGCGCGTCTCACGAGCCGCGAACGCCCGGCTACTGGCGGGGCCAGGTATGGATGGCCGACGACTTCGACGAATTGCCGGACGACATCGCCGCCGCGTTCGATGGCGAGACCCCGTGAGGCTGTTGCTCGATTCCCACGCACTGCTCTGGTGGCTCAATGACGACACGCGCCTTTCCCACGAAGCTCGCCGGGCAATAGCGGATCCGGAATCCTCGGTTTTCGTCAGCGCCGCAACGGTCTGGGAAATCGCTATCAAGATCAACGCTGGAAAACTGCGCACCCCCGGCCCGTTTGACGAAGCCCTCGAAGCAAGCAGGTTCCAAACCCTGCCCATTACCGCCAGACATGCGCTGGTCGCGGGCCAACTTCCCAAAGTGCACGGCGATCCCTTCGACCGCATGCTGATCGCGCAGGCGCAAACGGAATCATTGACCTTGGTCACACGGGACCGCGCGATCCAGGAATACGGGATCACCTTCCTTCCAGCCTGAGAGCGCCGCGTCCACGCCCTGCGGCCCACAACCTGGCCCCCGCTCCCCCTCGAATCCGGCGCGATCTTTACATCGCTCCGGGAGAAGGGTACGATAAAGGTTACGGCAAACTTGGAGTAGCGCCATGGAGTCTATATCGCTTTCGACGTTCCGCAGGGATCTGTCCCAGGTCCTGGACAAAGTCAACGATGACCATACTCCCATGCTTATCACCCGCCCGAATGGCAGACCGGTCGTGATCATGTCGGCCGACGATTTCCATTCCTACGAGGAGACAGCGTACTTGATGGCGAGCCCCCGAAACGCGGAGCGCCTCGATCGCGCCGTGTCGGACATTGCCGAGGGACGCTTCGTTGCACGGGAACTCCGCGAGGAATGACGCTGTGCTGGTCCGAGCAAGCCTGGGAGGATTACTTGTTCTGGCAGGCCTCCGACAAGGCCATGCTCAAGCGCATCAACCACCTGATCCGGGACATTGAGCGCGATCCCTTTCGCGGCGCCGGAGCGTCCGAACCACTGAAGCACCGCTGGTCCGGCTACTGGTCCCGGCGCATCAACCGTGAACACCGGCTCGTCTATCGGGTTGAGTCCGGCAAACTCTATATCGCCCAGTGCCGCTATCACTACTGATCCACGCGCCCCCCGCCGACTTCCACCCCGTCCACCCCGTCCACCCTGTCCACTCCGTCCACCCTGTCCACTCTGTCCACTCTGTCCACTCTGTCCAACTCCCTCCAGCCTAAAGCCTAAAGCCTAAAGCCTAAAACTCAAACGTAAACAACGCCGCGTCCCGCACTTCAAACCGAAGCCGCACCTCCTGCCCCGCCAGCGCGCCGAGTCCCTCGCCGCCCCACGTCACCGGCGCCTCGAAACCGTTCGCCTCCACCGCGCCGCACTGATCCAGCGCAAAACCTTCCACCGTCTTGTTCCCGTCCGTCCGGATTTCCGCCCGCACCGACCCGCCCGCGTTCACCGTGGCGTTCACCCGCAGCGCCGCGCCTTCCGGCACGATAAACGGGCGCGTGAGCACATAGCCCGGCTCCGCGCCCGCCGGTCGCAGGCCAACAAGCCGGTCCCGCTCCGCCGTGGCCAGGCCGATGGCGCAGGGGTTCTCCGGCGCGTTGTGATTCAGCGCGAAGCCCCCATAATAAAAGCGCAGCTCGTCCCCCACCAGCACCGGGCTCTCCGCGGCCAGGATCATCCCCGCGTCCCACGCGCCCTCCGGGCCCAGCGGCAGCGCGGGCGGATGCGTGCCGATCGCGTCCCAGTGCTCGCCGTCGCCGCTCCACACGATCTCGGGATACAGCAGCGCGTCCGCGCGATCATAGCTCTGGCGCAGGCCGAAGAAGAGGTCATGCACGCGGAACACGGTCATCCCGTAGTACTCCGGCCGCTCCCCCTCCCCGGGCACAAGGATCACGCGCTCGTGCGACCACGTCTTCAGGTCCGCGCTGTGCTGCACCGAAACCCGCCGCTTGTGATCCCCGGCGTACGCGCGCGGGCGGCAGAACAGCAGCCAGTTTTCCCTGACCTCGTCGAAAACAAAGTTGTTGTGCGTGTCGCTGTGGTAGGGGATCGCCGGCGCATCGTGCAGGAACGTGAACGTCTTGCCATCCTCCGAAGACGATACGAACACCCCGCCCTTCTGATTGTGAATCGCCAGAAAGCGCCCCGGATAGGCGTCCGGCCTGGGGTTCAGCATGACGTCGATGTTCTGCGTCTTGTCCTCGCCGAGGCGGATGCAGTTGTTCGCCGGGTCCGCGCCGTGATCGAAGACGCCAAGCGCCGGCTTCCGCCACGCGATGCCATCCTCCGACTCCGCGTAGCACACGTTGTACGAAAACGGGAGCCGGTTGTCGTAGTTGTGCCGGTTAAACACCGTGTACCAGATCTTGAACAGCCCGTCCGCCGGATCGAAGAGGGCCGATCCGCCCATGTGCGGGCCGCTGCCCTCCCATTCCCCCGTCTTCGTGATCAGCGGATTCTCCGGGTGCTTCACCAGCGGCGGCATGAAACGCTCCAGCAGCCAGCGGTCTTCCGCGACGCGGCTGTCGCAGAGAAAGTACGGACCGCCCGCCGCGGCGATGTGATAATCGCGCGACGCCGCCGGCGACGCCGCGACCGGCCCCAGCGCCAGCGTGAGCAAAAGCAACAATCGAATTACAGCCATGGTGACTCCTCCCGGGCGGCCTCCGCGATTGGGGAACGGATACGCAGTGCAGCCGAGCATAGCGCCTCCGCAAGACGGAAACAAGCCCGCCCGCAACGCTCGGATACAACCGTTATTACGATTTCAGAAAGACAGGAATCCAGAAGACAATTCAGAATTCATATCATTCGTATATTAACCTCTTCAAAAAACACGTTGACAGCAAGAACAAAAACCGCTAGAATACGTTCTTAAGGCAAGAGGACGCCCCACCCAATCGGCTGGGGAGGGCGCAGCAGCAGAGTTGAATTCAATTTGGATGAAGCTCGCCGCTGGTACGGGCGCTACGGCGCCAGGGGGTCGGCCAGCGCGGCGCTTCGCGCGCTCTATCGCCAACCGGCGCTATTTCAAGTGGTCAGCGCGGGAACTCCAGCACGCCTGGAACCAACCCGCACGCCGGTCCCCATGGTTTTGGCCTTCGCGCGCCGATGCCGGTACGTTTTGTGCACCCCGGCGCGGCGCGATGTATAGGTGCGGTAAACGAGGCAGACCTGGAACGATACGGAAAGGAGGAAGTTAACGTCCAGCAAGTCGGTTCTGTCGAGACAACGTACATGTGCACAGATTTATTTGAAATCAATCACAAAGGAAAGAGCGTTATGACATACCTCAGACGTCCTAACAAGAAGGGTTTCACCCTGATCGAGCTGCTCGTGGTTATCGCCATCATCGGTATCCTGGCAGCCATTCTTCTTCCGGCCCTGGCCCGCGCCCGCGAAGCGGCCCGCCGCGCCAGCTGCCAGAACAACCTCAAGCAAATCGGCCTGTCCTGCAAAATGTATGCAAACGAGGCCTCCGGCGAAAACTGGCCCCCGCGCTTCATCGACTTCCGCCGTGCTGCGGACGATGCGGGTTCCCCCAATGACTACCGCCGTTTCTGGTCCGAAATCAGCACCACGGCGCTGTACCCGGATTATGTCACGGACCTGCTGATCTTCGCCTGCCCGTCCGACCCCGACGCGTCCGGCATGCAGAAAACCACCATGCGCGTTCACCCGGATTGGGCTGATCCCACGGCGCTGGGCGTAGCCTCGTGGAAGATTCCGCCGTCCGTACAGGGCGCGGCCGCGCAGGCCGCGACCGGCTATGGCTGCGACAACTGGCGCACGCCGGAGCAGAACGAGCAGAACTACCCCGGCATCGGCGGTAAGGGCTGCATCACCCACATCAGCTCGAGCAGCTACCCCTACTGGGGCTACGCCATCCAGGCCAAGGATGTTGACACCCCCGGCGCCATGCGCGCCTTCGGCGCCGTAATGGACGCGTGGCCGGAAGTCGCGGCTGAGTGCGGCAATGAGAACCAGTACCTCACGATCGGTCGCCTCGGCGGTAGCTTCACCGTCAACCTGGCCTGCATCGGCCGCCCGGCGGTCAGCCTGCCCTCGCTTCGCGAAGGCATCGAGCGCTTCATGATCACCGACATCAACAACCCGGGCGCCAGCGCAAAGGCGCAGTCCGAAGTTGCGGTGATGTGGGATGCCCTGCGCGGCGGTGAAGACATCGAGACCGGCTGGGATCCGTCCACGACGGTTGCCTCCCTTACGGGCGGCGACTACAACCACGTGCCCGGCGGCGCCAACGTGCTGTTCATGGACGGCCACGTTGAATTCGGCAAGTACCCGCAGCCGAACGGCTCCAAGGTCTACACGGCCACCCCGGCGGCCCTGTTGGACGGTTCCTTCTGGTTCCCGTGATCCGCTGCTGATTGTTGAACAGTACGCTACGGCGTAACCCATACGAGGGCCGGGTGATCCACCCGGCCCTCGGCTTTTTTTAGGCTTTAGGCTTCAGGCTTCAGGCTTCAGGCTTCAGGCTTCAGGCTTCAGGCTTCAGGCTTCAGGCTTCAGGCTTCAGGCTTCAGGCTTCAGGCTTCAGGCTTCAGGCTGTAGGCTTCGGGCTTCGCGCGTTGGGCATTGGGCGTCAGACGCCCCTGCCGCCAACTGTCAACTGTCAACTGTCAACTGTCAACTGTCAACTGTCAACTGTCAACTGTCAACTGTCAACTGTCAACTGTCAACTGTCAGCTGTCAACTGTCAACTGTCAACTGCTGCACCGCCGCGGCGGAAATCTCCACGATTCTTACCACGAATCCTGATCGCGGCCAGCCGCTGCCTGCCCCCGGTACATTCGTGTGTATTGGTGTTGATTCGTGGCTCATTTGATCCAAGGACACATCGTGTGCCCGCGCCTTCGCGCCTACGCGTGGATATCATTCCCTCTCCAACTTCTTTCCTTCGTGGCCTTCGTGGTGATCAATTCCCTGGTTGCGGCCAGAGCCTCCCCCCCGTTCTTTGTGTTCCTTGTGCTCTTTGTGGCTCCAAATCCAATCTCCCGCCCGCCCTGACCGCGCGTCGCGCCCTCGATCAGCTCCCTTGCGCCTTCGCGTGGATATCAGACCTTCTCCAATTTCTTTCCATCGTGGCCTTTGTACTACTATCCATCATTTTCTTGTTTTTTTTTGCAAGTTTATTGGAGAGTCAACCGGTAATCCATTCATAAAAAACAGGTTACGTAGCCGAAGCGCGAGTTCGAGATTCGGCCCCATCTATCGGCAAAGCCTTGAGAAAGCGCCCCGAAGGGGCACGGCAGCTTAGAGCCCCGGGCAACGCCCGGGGTTAACGGAATAGGTTTCCTGTAAGCCCTGAAAGGGCGGCGGAGTTCTTGCTCGTACGCTGAACTGCGCTGCCCTTTCAGGGCGAATCAAAACTACACCACGCTTTCTCCCTGGGCGTTGCCCAGGGCTCGAAGCTGCATTGGCCCTTCGGGCCGGAAGAGCGGGAATCCCGAGTTCATTACATTCATCATCGAGGCGCCCTGAACCACCATACAATTCGCGTTCATTCGTGTTCATTCGTGGTTGAAAATCTTCTTTGCTTCAGACGGCTGAAGAACCACCGAATACCTGGGGGCCTCGTCAGAATATGTGGGCGCCCTGTCGGGTGCTTGAAAGAGGCCGGGCTTCGATGCGGTCACGCACCTTGAAGGAGTGCACTTAGTACTACTGTAGTACACAGCATTATCCGCTATACCGTACAACCGATGAAGCGCGGCGGCGACCCCAAAGTTCACTCGCCGAAACGGTGCGCGAATCCCCATTGCCCAACCTCTTCGTAGATTACAGACTCGGAAATGGACTCTTACGGTGAGGACAACAGTTTCTAAAGAAGAGGCATCAACACCAATTATATAAGGTGAAATCTAAAAAATTCCATTGACAGCCAATTTAAAACGCGCTACAATGCGACCAGTTTCCAGAGTATTACGCTCGAACAACAATTGAGTCTAAACCTGCTGGTAGGGCCTTGGAGCCAGGAGAGTCGCTGGCCGACAGGGCGTTGCATCCGTCCCGCAAC
The DNA here is from genome assembly GCA_019637335.1 of Candidatus Hydrogenedentota bacterium. Taxonomy (NCBI): domain Bacteria; kingdom Pseudomonadati; phylum Candidatus Hydrogenedentota; species Candidatus Hydrogenedentota bacterium. The sequence continues at coordinate 141,475 of JAHBVV010000012.1, forward strand.
TGTTCGTTAGTTTTTGTGAGTGTTCCATGCGCGGGATTCCCGGCGCCTCTGAGATCCATCCGTAAGACGCCGCTGAACCTTTGGCCTTCGCGCGCTCTCGCCGTATTCATTCCGTGTACGATGGCGAAGCGCGATGTGTAGGTGTTGCAATCAATATCGGCTTCAAACATCACGAAAGGAACCGTATCACATCAAACTAATTAATTCTTGCATTATTACCAGGTGAATGTATTCAATAGTAATCAAACATCAAGGGAAAGAGTCTATGTCATACCTCAGACGTCCTAACAAGAAGGGTTTCACCCTGATCGAGCTGCTCGTGGTTATCGCCATCATCGGTATCCTCGCAGCCATTCTTCTTCCGGCCCTGGCCCGCGCCCGCGAAGCGGCCCGCCGCGCCAGCTGCCAGAACAACCTCAAGCAGATCGGCCTGTCCTGCAAAATGTACGCAAACGAGGCCTCCGGTGAAAACTGGCCCCCGCGCTTCATCGACTTCCGCCGTGCAGCGAACGATGCGGGTTCCCCCAATGACTACCGCCGTTTCTGGTCCGAAATCAGCACCACGGCGCTGTACCCGGATTATGTCACGGACCTGCTCATCTTCGCCTGCCCGTCCGACCCCGACGCGTCCGGCATGACGAAAACCACCATGCGCGTTCACCCGGATTGGGCTGATCCCACGGCGCTGGGCGTAGCCTCGTGGAAGATTCCCCCGTCCGTGCAGGGCGCGGCCGCGCAGGCCGCGACCGGCTATGGCTGCGACAACTGGCGCACGCCGGAGCAGAACGAGCAGAACTACCCCGGCATCGGCGGCAAGGGCTGCATCACCCACATCAGCTCGAGCAGCTACCCCTACTGGGGCTATGCCATCCAGGCCAAGGATGTTGACACCCCCGGCGCCATGCGCGCCTTCGGCGCTGTGATGGACGCGTGGCCGGAAGTTGCGGCTGAGTGCGGCAACCAGAATCAGTATCTCACGATCGGTCGCCTCGGCGGCAGCTTCACCGTCAACCTGGCCTGCATCGGCCGCCCGGCGGTCAGCCTGCCCTCGCTTCGCGAAGGCATCGAGCGCTTCATGATCACCGACATCAACAACCCGGGCGCCAGCGCGAAGGCGCAGTCCGAAGTTGCGGTGATGTGGGACTCCCTGCGCGGCGGTGAAGACATCGAGACCGGCTGGGATCCGGCGACCACCGTTGCCTCCCTTGAGGGCGGTGACTTCAACCACGTGCCCGGCGGCGCCAACGTGCTGTTCATGGACGGCCACGTTGAATTCGCCAAGTACCCGCAGCCGAACGGCTCCAAGGCTTACACGGCCACCCAGGCGGCCCTGTTCGACGGTTCCTTCTGGTTCCCGTGAGCCGCTGCTGATTGTTGAACAGAACGCTACGGCGTAACCCATACGAGGGCCGGGTGATTCACCCGGCCCTCGGCTTTTTTTAGGCTTTAGGCTTTAGGCTTTAGGCTTTAGGCTTTAGGCTTTAGGCTTTAGGCTTTAGGCTTTAGGCTTTAGGCTTTAGGCTTTAGGCTGTAGGCTTTAGGCTTTAGGCTGTAGGCTGTAGGCTGTGGGCTCTAGGCTTCAGGCTTCAGGCTTCGGGCTTCGCGCGTTGGGCATTGGGCGTCAGACGCCCCTGCCGCCAACTGCCAACTGCCAACTGTCAACTGTCAACTGTCAACTGTCAACTGTCAACTGTCAACTGCTGCCCCCTCCCAGTGTGCCACGGCCAAGCGGCCCTGTCCGCCGCAGGCGGATTGACCGTGCCCTATAGCCTCCAGCCTAAAGCCTAACATCTCACGAAAGCTTCATCGTCACGTACCGGGAGTAGCCATCCTTTTCGACATTCAAGAGGGCCGTGTTCTTGCGGCTTCCCTGCTGCAGGGCCTCCCGAAACTCCCGCACATTCGATACCGCCCGGCGATTTACTTCCGTAATCAGCGCGCCCGGAACAATACCGGCCCGCTGCGCCTGCGATCCCGGCTCCACCTGCGCCACAACCACCCCCCGCCGGCCGGCATAGCCCAGTTGGGCCGCCGTCTGCGCGTCGAGTTCCTGCAGCCGCAGGCCGAGGCGCTCCGCAACCGGCGCCGGCGCGGCGCCCGGCGCGCGGGCCGCCGCCTTCTCTTCCGGCGCCCCAAGCTGGCCGATGCGCACCGTCCGCTCGACCGGCGCCCCATCGCGCAACAGCTCGATAACAACGTCCGTCTCCGGCGCGGTCGTCGCCACACGGCTGCGGAGCCCCGCCGCGTCGCGGATTTCCTGGCCGCCGTAGCGCAGGACGATATCGTCACGCCGCAACCCCGCGCGCGCGGCCGGCGAATCCTCCACCACATCGCCCACAATCGCCCCGCGGTCGCCGGAAACGCCAAACCACTCCGCAATATCCGGGGTGAGGTTCTGTATCGAGACCCCCAGGTACCCGCGGACGACCTGGCCGTCCTCCTTGAGGTCCTCCACAATACTCCGGGCCATGTTAATCGGGATGGCGAAGCCGATGCCGTTGTTGCCGCCGCTGCTGCTGAGAATCGCCGTATTCACGCCGATCACTTCACCCCGCAGGTTGATCAGCGGCCCGCCCGAATTCCCCGGGTTGATCGCCGCGTCCGTCTGGATGAAATTCGCGTAGTCCACAATGCCCACCTCGCTGCGGCCCTGCGCGCTGATGATGCCCGCCGTAACCGTGTGGCTCAGGCCAAACGGGCTGCCCACCGCAAGCACCCACTCGCCCACCTTCGCCGCGTCCGAATCGCCAAGCGCCACTATCGGCAGCCCGGACGCCTCAATTTTCAACAGCGCGATCTCGGTCTGCGGGTCCGTCCCCACCAGCGACGCATCAAACCGGCGCCCATCCTCCAGCGTCACCGAAAGCGCGTCGGCCTCGCCCGCAACGTGGTGGTTCGTCACGATGTAACCGTCCGAGCTGATTATGAACCCCGAGCCGCTCCCCATGGGCACGGGCGCCCCCCCGCGCGGGCCCTCGGGACCCTGCCCGCGAAACCCCCGCGGATCCAGGAACGGCGGAAACGGGAACCCCTCGCCGAAAGGCCCGCGGCGGAGCGACGCGGGCGACGGCAGGTTCTTTCGGACCTCAATGAAAACCACCGCGCGGGAAGTCTCCTCCGCCACGCGCACATAGGTGTCGCTCATCTGCTGCAGCGCCGAAATCGCGCCATCCGCGCCCGGCCCCTGCGCCTGTGCGGGCCGAAAGGCCAGAACGCCCGCGGCCAGCGCGGCGGTCGCGCCCGCCACGGCCGTCACCCGCACTATTTTTGGAATAGCATACATGACTATCCTCCTTCTCCGGTAAGGCAATACGCGCCGGAACGGCGCGCCGCCCGGAAGGAAGCATAGTCCGTGCCAATATTTATTGGGACGCCGGTAACGCTTTCGTTTCAAGCACTTAGAACCGCGACACCCCGCCCCGATCCCCCGCCCCGATCGATCCGCGCCACCCGAAATGAAGCATACAACGAGCCCGACGCCGCCTCAGCTGGAACCCGCCTGCCAACGTTTCCCCGCCACATGCGCCGCAACCGCCACCCCGCCCACCACGATGCCCGCCGCCACGTGAAGCGCGCGCCGCACCTGCCCGCTGTGCCGCCGCCCCGTCTTGCACCACGTCGCGAAATGCTCGCAATTGTTGCGGAATACGCAATACTCCCCGGCCGAGAGCGCCTCCAGCGCGCGCGCTATGGTGATATCCGGCGGCGACACCGCGCCGCGGCGCCGCACGACTATCGCCCGCCCGCCGCGCAGGAAATCCTCCAGCGGCGTCCGGCATATGCGGGCCCCGCGCCACCGGAGAGGCTCCCCCGAAAAATGAACCACCGTTCCATCGCCCATGTCGATGCCATGGTGCGCGTAAAGAAAGCCGCACCGCCGCACCTTGATGTGATCGCCACGCGCCATCCCTATGCTCCTGTCCACGCCGGCAACCCGCGCCAGCCTCCCCTGATTCTACCGCATCCCAACCCCCGCGCCAAACACCCCCTTCCCCCTGCCGCGGACGTGCCGCACCTTTCCGCCTGCGGCGGACGTGCCGCACCTTTCCGCCTGCGGCGGACGTGCCGCACATTTTCCCACCGAACTCGTTCCCACGGTCCTCCGTGGGAATGCATACCGTTCCGCTCCGCGGAACAACGCCCACAACACCCCCCTTTCCGCCTGCGGCGGACGTGCCGCACCTTTCCGCCTGCGGCGGACGTGCCGCACCTTTCCGCCTGCGGCGGACGTGCCGCACCTTTCCGCCTGCGGCGGACGTGCCGCACCTTTCCGCCTGCGGCGGACGTGCCGCACATTCACCCTGCACCCTTCACCCTTCACCCTTACACCACGCCCCACCCGTGCGGTATACTCTATCCGCACGGCCCAGTCCCCCCGGCGGCCCGGCGGACCAACCAGAGGAGTTCCTTGTGAGCGGCCATTCCGACCTCGAAGCCTGCACCAACACCGAATTGTGCTTGCGCCCCCTGATGCGGCGCGCCTTCGGCCTGTTCTGGGACCATCGCGCCCTGTTGCTGTCGGCGCAGGTAACGCTGCTCCTGATCCTCGTGCTCGGCAATCAATTGCTGACGGTCGGCGGAAACCTGCTGCTCGGCCCCTTCGTCCTGGGGTTTTACAAGATTTCCCTGCGGATCGCGCGTAACGAGCAGACCGATCTCTCCGACCTGCTCTCCGGCTTCGAGTTCTTCCTCCCGGCCTTCGTCGCAAACATCCTCATACACCTGATCGCATTCGTCGCAAGCTTCTTCCTCGTGATCCCCGGCCTGCTCGTGCTTCTGACCTACTGCACGACGTACTTCTTCATTCTCGAGAAAAACCTGGGCTTCTGGGACGCCATGGAAGCCAGCCGCGCCATGGTCTGGGGAAATTTCAAGCGCTGGCTGGCCGTCGGCCTCATGTTCGGAATCGTCAATCTGGCGGGGCTGCTCTGCCTCGGCGTTGGCCTTCTATTCACGTTGCCGATCACGCATCTCCTCATTACCCTCGCCTATGAAGAGGAGATCAAGGCCCGGAATTCGATCGCGGAATAAAGCGCCCGGGCGCGCCTCCATCGCAACGCCCGGCCGGGCGGCGCACAACCGGAATCCTCAGCGCGGGCCGATCGTCACCACCCCGCCGGTCTCCGCCGCGCGGTGCAGGGCGTCCAGCACCGCCGTGGCGCGCATGCCGTCGCGCGCGGTCACGAAGGGCTCCCGATCCTCGTCGATGGCGTCGATGAAGCTGGTGATACACGCGGGGAAGGCGCCGGCCCAGCGGTCGTAGACCTGGTAGTTGAGGAGGGAGCGCGGCCAGGAAAAACCCGCTTCGCTGTTCATCTCCACGGCCTCGTCCTTCCGGTCGATCTGGAGGTGGCCGCGCTCGCCCACGATCGACATGAACGAATCGGGCATGGCGGGGTGCCCTTCCGGATAGATCCAGGCGGCCTCGAAGGTCGCCACGCCGCCCTGGCGGAAGCGCACCTGCCCCTGGAGCGCGTCCCAGGTGTCCCAGCCGAACTTCTCCCTGAGCACGGACTTCACGCCCGTGCAGGTGGCTTCGACCGGATCGTCGCCGAACCACCACAGCATGAGGTCGATGTCGTGGGAGGACTGGAACCACATGGGGGAGCTGTCCTTTGCCCAACTCGCCAGCATTTTCGTCGGAACGGTGATGGGGTTGTTCTTGCGGGCGTAGCCCACGAGCGGGCGCCCGATTTCACCGTCCGCGATCTTGCGGTGGGCGAGGTGGTAGGGGGCGAGCCAGCGGTGGTTGTAGGATACCTGGAGCTTCAGGCCGGTTTCCGCGACCCGGCCGGCGATCGCGCGGGCCTCGGCAACGTCGGTGGTGAGCGGCTTCTCGACAAAGACGTGGATCCCGCGGTCGAGGCAGGCCATCACGGGCTCAAAGTGCGCCCAGTCCGGCGTGGCGATGAAGACGGCGTCGGGCCGCTCCGCATCAAGCATCGCGGTGTAGTCGGCGTAGGTCGAAACGCCGTATTGCGCCGCGAGCTTCCCGATGGGCTCCGGGTTGCGGTCGCAGACGGCGGTAAGGCGGACGCGGGGCTCGCGCGCCAGGACATGCGCCACCGCGCTGCCCATGATGCCGGCGCCGATGATGTTGATGGTGTGGGGCATGGTGTTGGGGCTCCGTGGAAGGTCTTTCTGACGATCAGTAGGCTTCGTTTCGGGTACAGCCACGCCGTGTCGCGGGCTGATGTTCGGTTTTGGATGAATCACACGGTTGCGTTTCTTGTGCCAATTTCCGTCGTCTGCTTGTTCTTCCAGCAAGTCTTTCCGACCAGGTAACCCATGACCTTATGTCGTAAAAGGATGCATGAAGCGAAAACCCCAGGGAGAATACCCGGGCTGTTCCGTGAAATTCGAGATCGGAAGAATTTCTTTGACCACGGATTGCACCGATGACACGGATTTCAGCGACGCTCGAACCAGATGAGACAAACCAGCTCGCCGCCCGCACAACCCCGCTACGATGCTGATGATGAAAACCTCCTCGAAAATCACACGCGGGCGCCGGCATGCCTCGACGACCAGAATCATCTCCTATCCGTGTCATCAGTGTAATCCGTGGTCAAATACCCTCATTGCGGCCAGCGGCTGCTGCTCTACGTGGTTCGTGGTTGAGTCTTCGAACCGGGTCAATAGTCTCTCTTATTCGTGTGAATTCGTGTTCATTCGTGGTTGAAAATCTTCTTTGCTTCAGACGGCTAAACTGTTACCCGGAGGGAAATTGCGCAACTGCTTGGGTCATCACGTTCCTATTTTCCCTTTTTCGGAGAAGGCGGGCGGAAGCCCAGCGGCCGTCGTTCCGTTACAGGTGGAGTCATCAGTTCGCGTACAGCGTCAAATACGGCCTTGAATTGCGCGTCGTATTTGCGTTCAAGTGTATCCAATCTGCGCGAGAGGTCCTTGTGCGAGGCAAGCATTTCGCGGAACTGCACAAAGGCCCGAACCACCTGAATGCTGGCTCGCACAGCCGTTGGGCTATTGAGAACATTAGCGGCCATCACCGTTCCGTGTTCCGTGAAGGCCCGCGGCGGATAGCGGCGCCCGCCACGTCCGGTTTTTGAGGTCGCATTTTGCGACCTCAAAGATTCCCATTCGTCCCAGGTGAGCCGGATCATGAAATCGTCTGGAAACCGGTCCTCATTTCGGGAAACCTGCTCATTCAGCCGCTTCGTAGTAACGCCATATAGCGTTGCCAACGTATCGTCAAGCAGTACGCGCTGTCCACGGACTTCCACGATAAGCCTTTGAATCCGCACTGCCGAAATAGGCGTTTCGTCTGACTTCTCCGACGACATGGTCACTTATCCCCTCCTCATGATTCGTTTGACGCTGTCCCTAAGTCCCATTCAGGTAATTAATCAGCCGATACATCCTCGCAATATATCCGCCAATCACGTAGGCCTCCATGGTGTCGGGCGGCTCGGTGAAGGGGGAAAAGGGATTCAGCTGGGTGACCGTGTCGCGCCAGCCGTTGTGTTCGTCCAACCCATTCACAATCGAGGCGACGCCTTCCGCCGTCTGTGGGATACGCGCGAGCGCCACGGCCAGGTGGCCGCCCTTTACGTGCGCCGGCAGCGGCTGGTTTGCCCGGGCGGCGCGGTGTTCGGCCATCGCTGCGCCGGGCGGCGTCGCCGCGAGACGGGCGTGCTCGCGGCGGAGGTAATCGACATTGATGCTCACCTCGTGATCGTAGGGGTAGCACCCTTCTTTCTCATAGGTGACCGTGTAGGCGACGTCGTCGATGGTGGTTCCGGTCTGCTTGATGTACAGGGGGCGGTTCGTGCCCATTTCGTAGAAGCCGGTGTGGGTGTAGCCCTCCGCGTCCGGGATGCGCGCGGAATACAGCCAGTCGAGCGCGGCCGGGACGGGCGCCAGGTATTTCGGGTCGCCGGTTAACCCGTAGAACGAGAAGAGATGCAGGATGTTCGTGTGGGTCTGCGAGGCGCTCACCGTGCCGATCTCGAAGGGCCGCCCCCAGACCGGCTTGAGGTCCGCGCCGTGCTGCTGGCACCACCCGGCCTGCGGCGGGGGCTGCTGCGCGCGCAGGTAGAATTCCATGCCCGCGCGCGCGGCGGCGAGGTAGCGATCATCCCCCAGCGTCTCGTGGGCTTCGAGCAGGACCTCGATGCAGTCGTGGATGACGTCGTCGTTGAACGTGCGCGCCGCCGTGTAGTCGTCCCCTTCCAGCGGGAAGCGCTGCGGCCAGCCGCCATCCGGATACTGCCCGCGGAGGATGTGGTCCAGCGCGCGATCGAGCACGGCCTTGTGCGCGGGGTCGTTCGTGATCGCGTGTAGCCGCAGAAAGAACCGCGTTGGCTCCGTGGTGGAGAAGTCGTCGAAGGTGCAGTTGTCGCGCTGCTTGAGGTACTCCTGCCAGCCCCAGCATTTGGAGAAGAACGAGGCGTAGTAGTCGGGCAGGCCCTCGGGATCAAAGTCGATGAAGTAATTCCAGCCGCCCGAGGGGTGTTGTCCCGCCGCGAGCGCACCGGCGACCTCGCGCGCACGATCGAGGTAATAGCGGTCGCCGGTCGCCCGGAACGCGTCCAGCAGCACCAGGCCTACCGACGGCGTGCCGGGCGGCTCCACCCAGATCATGCTCGGGCGGGCCTTCAACTCGCCGTACGGTTCCAGATCCAGGGTGTAAAACCACACGAAACCGCCCCGGTTCGCCAGGCGCTCGAACAGGAAGTCGGTGGCCGCGCGCATGACGCCGGTTACCGCGTCGCGCGGCGGGCCCTGCGCGGGCGTAAGGGCGCAGCCGGCGAGTGCAATAGCGGTCAGAATAAGTCGTGAAACCATGCGGGCATGATAGCGGCGCGCCGGGGCCGGATCAATGCGCGCGCGGGAGATGGAAGCCGCGCCAGATCCCGGCGTATACTCCCCGGACAGCCAACCCGAACCCCCACATGCGAGGAAGCGCCCATGCGTATTGCACTGTCCGCCGTTATTGCCGCTGTTCTTTTGTTTGTCCCGTCGGGCGGCGCGGAAGAGGTCATCCACGAGCGCATCGAATGGAGTGATGTCTGGATCACCAACGCGGACCGTGACCCGGACAAACCGCGGGTGCTGCTGATCGGCGATTCGATCGTACGCGGCTACTACAACGGCGTGGAAAAGGAACTGGGCGACCGGGCGAACTGCGCGCGCTTCACAACCTCCAAGTTTGCCGGCCACCCCGACTTTCTGGACGAGCTTGGACTGATCTTGCGCCGCTTTTCGTTTGGCGTGATCCACGTGAACAACGGCCTGCACGGCTGGGACTACACGGAAGAGCAGTATCGCGAGGCGATCCGGGATCTGCTCGCCATGCTCAAGCGCGAGGCGCCCGACGCGAAGCTGATCTGGTGCATGAGCACGCCGTGGCGGGACAGCCAGGACCTCAGCCGCTTCGACGAGGAAAAGAACACCCGGGTCCAGGCGCGCAACGCCATCGCGGCGGAACTCGCGGCGGAAGCGGGCATTCCGATCACGGACCTCTACGCGCTTTCCGCCGACCGCCAGGACCACTTCGCATCCGATGGCGTTCATTACAACGAGGAAGGCCGCGCCGCCCAGGCCACACTGGTGGCCGAGGCCATCACGAAGCAACTGGAACGGGTGCAGTTCTGATATTACCGCGCCCGGACTATGGGGAAGTAAGAATAGTCCCGTTTTTTGCAGTTCGCCGGAAACCCACTATGATACGGGCTTTCAGCCCTGGCCGAATTCGTCGTCATTCTTCCTGGGCCTGCGGCCCAGGCTGATATGATCGGGCGCCTTCGGCGCTGAAGTAACGATATTCAGGGCCGAAGGCCTGTTTCAAACCAGCCTGGGCCATCGGCCCAGGCAAAGGGATCTAATAATCTATGAGGGCTGAAGGCCCGCTCCATAGCGCTCGTAATTCATCGGTAATATCAGAATTGCACCCACTGAAACCCTAACGAGGAGGGCGCCATGAGCAACCCGAGCATCCTGATCCGCCACGAGGGCGACGCCCCGCGCGAACGCAGCGCCTGCGGCTGGCGCGACCGCCTTATCAGCCACGAAGACGCCCCGCTGCATCCGGCGGCCTGGGCGCACGCCGTGGATATCGACGGCGCGAAACGCCACTACCACAAAGTGGCGACGGAACTGTATTACGTGCTGTCCGGCGAGGGCACGGTGCACCTGGACGGGGAAGATCACCCCGTGCGCGCGGGCTCGATTGTGCACATCCCGCCCGGCGTCGTCCATGGCGCCGCCGGGCGGATGCGCGTGCTGGTCATCGGCATTCCGGATATTGCCGATGGCGATTACTTTGCAGCCGAGAGCGGCAGCGAGACCAGCCCGTAGTAGCCCAGCGGGAAGTAGGCCCGCGCCGATCCGAAGCGCACTGCGGAGGGATAACCCGAGACCGGCGTCAGGCTGGCCAGTTCACCCGCGTTTCCGCTGAACGTGTAGTGGGCGAGGGCGTTGTATCCCAGGCTCGCGAACACGTGATCGCCGCGCGCGCCAATGATGCTCCCGTACGCGCCTTCCGCGGCGACCGGCTCCGCGGGCGTGAGTGCGCCCGTACTGGACACGGCGACCGCGTGGATCGCGTACGCCGGATCATGGCTGTCGTAGTAGACGCGGGCGCCCGCCCCCACCACGCGCGAGGTGTACGAGGCAATCGGCGCGCTGCCGATCGGGGTCACCGATCCGCCGCCGCTCCAGCGCACCGTCTCCAGCGAGCTCTCCAACCGTCCGCTGCCGTCCCACTGGTAATCGTGCAGCACCAGCAGGTCCGTATCGGGATCGTATTGCACGAACGCGCCGGGAACGTTGGCTGCGGTCCCCTCTATCCCGTTCACCACGTCCAGCGTGCGGAGGTAATACGCCGCAAGCGGCGGCCCGAAGATGCCCGAGGCGACCGGCTCCTTCGTGCCGGCGTACAGCAGGCCATCCACGGCGTTCAGCGATACCAGCGCGCCGTAGCCCAGGCCGGCCGTGGCGGTCCAGCGCCCCGTGCGGATGTTCACGAGCGCGAGGCCCTGATCCGGCGTCTGGCGGCCGTACACGCGGTCGTAGCGGTCCGCGGAGCAGCGCAGGGCCAGCGTTTCGCCCAGCAGGAAGCCTTTCTCGCCCGCGTCGAAGTAGTAGTAGGGCAGCCCGATGGCGATATCGCCGGCCACCGCGCCGCCGCCGGGTTCAACCGCCGGCTCCGGGCGCGCAAAGCCGTAATCGTAGTAGAAGTAGTTGTAAAACCAGGGGTACACGTCTACCGGGACCTCGTGCAGCAGCGCCGGCGACGCGGGATCGGCCAGATCCACCACGGCAACGGTATACCCCGGCTTCTCGTCCCACGTGATCCCCGCCACGACCAGCGTTTCGCCGGACTGCCAGGCATCGAAGTACTGTCCGATGGGCAGTTCCAGTTCGCCCAGGACATCGCCCGCTGCATTCACCGCCCGCGCGATCACCGTGCCCTCGTCGTAGCGCGCGACCAGTTCCGCGCCGAGGTCCGGGCCAATCTCCAGGAAGTCCACCAGGTTCTCCGCGATGGTCACCGACGCGACCGCCACCGGATTGTCCAGGTTTGACGCGTCGATCCGCGTGACCTGCTCCGTGGTGACGCCAAAGTAGAACGCGTCGTACTCGAATGAGCGCAGAATGTTCCCGCTGAGATCCACCGCCCCGTGAAGCTGAAGATCATCGCGCGTGTAGGACAGGAACTGGAGGCGTTCAAAGCCGCCGCCGTGGCCGCCCCACCCCGCAAAGGGCACAATGATGACGTCGTCCAGGATCGTCAGCGCTTTTACGTCGGAAAACGCGTTCGACCACGCCCAATCCTCGCCGAAGCTCTCGCGGTCGACAAGCGAGGGCGCCCCATTGCCGGAAACGTCAAAGAGGCTCACGCTCACCCGGCGTCCGACGGTGTCGTCCACGCCCAGCGCCACCAGGCGATCGCCCTGCGGCTGGATATAGGTCGAGTACCCGGGCACTTCCAGCGCGCCGAGCAGTTGCGGCGCGGCGGGATCGGCCACATCGATCACGAACAGCGGATCGACAATCAGAAACGTCACCACGTACGCGCGCGGGCCATCGAATCGCGTGGCGAACAGGGTCTCGCCTTCCGCGCCCTCGATGCGGAGTTCGGCGAGGCGGGGAATATCCGGCTGCGTCAGGTCGAAAGTGCTCAGGTAGACCTGCCGCTCGGCCTCCCACGCGCTGGAGACCACCCGCAGCGCGCCGTTCCAGGCGTCCATCTTGAAGCGATCATCGAGGTACCCCCGCACGCGGACCGAACCCGCGTTGCGGATCGCGCCGCCCGGATCCCGGATGTCCAGGCACGTAATCACCGTGCTGTCGCCCGCCCAGTCCGGCGCGGCGATAAACGCGAATTCCGGCGTCACGTGCACCACCGTTCCGGACCCGGTGAATTCGATCTGATCGGCCTGGGCCAGCGCGTCGGGGTCCGCCACGGATATGCTCGTGACGGTCGTGGCCGCGGCGCTGCCGGTCGATACCACATCCTCGTAGTAGCCGTAGTCGTACGCGGCGGTGACCGCGTACAAAACGTCGCCCACCAGGCGGCTGTCGACGAGATCCCCGGGCAGGTCGATGTGGGATCGGATCGCCGCATCGGCCGGCGTGGAGACGTCCACCGCGTAAAGGCGCGACTGGCTCGTCATGGCGACAACACCGGCGTCAATGGAGACGTCACTCGCGTAGCCCACGAGGACATAGGCCATGCCGCCGGCGAAGTACAGGTCGCGGGGATACCCGGTGGCCGGGACCTGGGCCAGGAGCGTATCGGTATCCAGGTCCACAATGCTCAGCCCGCGGTACTGGTTGAGCACGTACAGGAGGTTGTCCTGCCGCCGGATGACATCCGGCTCCACAACCTCGCGCGGGAGCCCGCCGCCGCCCTCCGCGTCCGGAGCGCCGCCCTCCGCGCCGGCCCCAATGGCGTCAAAAACCGGGCCCCGGCCCGTGTCGGCGCTGGTAAACGCGCGATTCCCCGGCGTAAACCACGGACAGCCGGAGACCAGAACAGCAATGAGAAAAAGGAACGGGAGGCGCGGCAGGGCACGCATGACAGTCACCTTTCTATTCCGGCTCCGCGGACGGGAGCGTACAACCCCATTGTAGCACGTTCACAGTACCGGCCCGGCTTGGAAAGTGTTACGAGGCGTGTACGCATGTGCCATCGGGTTCCCGGCTGTGTTAGCTTCAAGGGAAGAAGCTTCAATTAAACACAGCCGGGGGCGGGCCGGCCTGGCGGCGCGCCCGAACCCCCGATACAGGAATGTACGCCATGACGGACATACGCTATCTCTCGGCCCGCGAGATGCGCGAGGCCGATCGCCGCTGTATCGAGGACATCGGTATTCCCGGCGCCGTGCTGATGAATAATGCCGGCCGCGCCGTGTTTGAACAGATCGAGGGCGGCCCCGTGGGGATCGTCTGCGGCAAAGGGAACAACGGAGGGGACGGCTACGTGGCCGCCCGCTACGCGCTGCTGGCCGGCCAGTCGCCCCGCGTGGTGGTGCTCGCGAACCGCGTCGAAATCCACGGGGACGCCGCCGTCTTCCTCCGCGCCTACGAAAACCTCGGCGGCGAGGTCGCCTGGGCGCCCGACGAGGGCTCCGCCGCGCGGGCTGTGGCCGAACTCGCGGACTGTGCGGTGCTGGTGGACGCGGTCCTGGGCACCGGGATCCGCGGCGAAGTCAGCGGAGTCGCCCGGGCAGCCATTGAGGCGTGGCCCGATCGCCCCACCATCGCCGTGGACCTGCCCTCCGGCATGAACGCGGATACCGGAGAGCCCTGCGGGGCCTGTATTCGGGCGGACACCACGGTAACCTTTCAGTTCGCCAAGCGCGGATTCCAGCTTCCCGCCGCAAAGCCGTGGCTGGGGCGCCTGGTTGTCGCCGATATCGGCATTCCGCCCGTCTGCGCGGACGAAGACTACTGGAATATCCATTGAATCCGGAGCGGATGCGCTGTTTTCTCGGCCTGGACCTGCCGGATAGCGTCCGCGCCCAGACTGCGGCCCTCTACGCCGCCTGGCGGGGCGCCGGCCTGAAGGCGTCCTGGGTGCGCCCGGAAAACCTCCACGTAACCGTGCGGTTCCTCGGTGATATCACTCCCGAACAGATGGAAGCCCTGGATGGCGCGATGGCGCGTGAATTGGAGGCCTGCGGGCCGCTCTCCCTGCGGCTGGCGGGCGCGGGCGCCTTCCCGAATGTGCGCCGGCCGAGCGTGATCTGGGCCGGTGTCCGCGTCGAGGCCGGGGATCTGCCCGCCGTGTTTTCGGGGGGGGAGGCGGGCGCCCGGGCCCTCGGGCTGCCGCCGGAAGGGCGCGATCCGCACCCCCATGTCACGCTCGCGCGGCTCCGCGTTCCACCGCCGCCCGGGCGCGTGGAAGCCCTCCTGGAAACGGCCCGCGCATGGGAATCGGATGCATTCGCGGCCGCCGGTGTGGCATTATGGAAGAGCACCCTGCGACCCGGGGGCGCGGTGTACGACAAACTCCGGGAGTATCCCTTCGCATGATGATCGCCTCGATACTGTACAGCGGCCTGACCCTCTACATGATGGCCCTGTTGCTGCGCTGGCTCGGGCCGTGGCTCGAACTCGAGTTTCGCGGTCTGCTGCTCGGCCGCATACCCGCCATCACCGACCCGTGCATCCAGTTTATGCGGCGCATGCTGCCGCCCATGGGCCCCCTGGATTTCGCGCCGCTGGCCGCCGTGATGGGGGTTTTTATTGTCCGCCTGGTCCTGGTGGGCGTATAGCCCCCGGGGGGCCGTGCCATGCTCGATAACGCCGAACTTCGCGACCGGATGGTCGAAGACCAGATTCGCGCGCGGTCGATAGTAAACGAACGCGTGCTCAATGCCCTCCGCCGCGTGCCGCGCCATTGTTTCGTCCCACGTGAATACGCGGATATGGCCTACGACGACCGCCCGCTGCCCATCGGTCACGGGCAGACCATTTCACAGCCCTACATGGTCGCCTGCATGACCGAATTGCTGGCGCCGGGCCCCGACGAACGAATTCTTGAAATCGGCACGGGCTCCGGCTACCAGACCGCGATCCTGGCCTCGCTCGGGCGGACGGTGGTGACGGTGGAGCGCGATCCCGATTTGCTCGCCCGCGCGCGCGCCTGCCTGGGGCGGCTGGGCTACGAGAACATCCAGTTTGTCTGCGGCGACGGGACCCTCGGCGTTCCCGCTCACGCGCCGTTCGACGCGATTATGGTCACCGCGGGCGGGCCGGCGGCGCCCCGGGCGCTCATCGAGCAGCTGGCCGATGGCGGGCGCCTGCTGTGCCCCGTCGGCGGTCGCGGACACCAGCGCCTGCACCGCATAGAAAAGCGGGGAAACGCCCTCCAGACAACCCTCCACACCGACTGCGTCTTCGTACCCCTTACAGGACAAGACGGCTGGCCGGAGCAGACGGGTTGAAGGAGGTCGCTTCCCCGCGTGTCACGCTGAGATGCGGGCCCGATCAGGGCTCGTAGGGCATTACGCCTTCGTCGATCGCGCTCTTCACGAACTTGCGGACATCCGCCGCGGAAATGCCGCTGGCGATGCACTCGCCCACCGCATCGCGCAGGTGGTGCTGGGCCATCTTGCGGACCTTGTCGCGGCAGAGGTTTGGCGCCTTCTCCGCAATCGTCACGCCCACGCCGCGGCGCGTGTGCACCAGGCCCATCAGTTCCAGGTCGCGGTACGCCTTGGTCACCGTGTTCGGGTTGATTTCAAGCATACTGGACATGTCGCGCACCGACGGGAGGGTGTCCCCGGGCAGGAGCTTGCCGGACGCGATGGCGAATTGCACCATATTCTCAATTTGCACGTAGACCGCGATGGGGCAGGTATCCTGGTTAATGCTGAACTTCAGATCTTTCTTGGCCATTTTACAACTCCTTTGTGCGGCTTGGCTCGCATATCGCGATAGTGGATCACCATGATCCGTTGCGCTGGAGCCCCCGGAAGCGGGGGCGCCGAATCTACAGTGCCCCCTTCAAGTTGTTATACTTCCGGCCCGGGGCCGAAAAATTTACTTCTGGTTGCGCACAATACTACATCACAACGCCCTATTGCAAGCTTTTTCTGCCCCCGGATCCGCCCTATTCCGCCTGCACAAACTTGGGATTGGACCCCGCGATTACAACACATATCTCGCCTTTTACCTTCTTCCCCGCGTAGGCGGCCGCGAGATCCCCGAGCGCGCCGCGCTCCACGCGCTCGAATTTCTTCGTCAGCTCGAAGCAGACCGCCGCCATCCGGTTGCCCAGCGCCGCGTGCGCGTCGGCCAGCAACGCCCCCAGCCGGAATGGAGACTCGTAGATCACCAGCGTATGGGGCGCTTCGCCGTCGGCCGCGAGCCACCGCTGCCGCGCGCCGGACTTCCGCGGCGGGAAGCCCTTGAACACGAAGCTGGACGCGGGCAGCCCCGACGCAAGCAGCGCCGTGGTCACGGCCGTGGGGCCCGGCAGGATCTCCACCGTGTGGCCAGCCTCCTGGGCGTCCCGGATAATCCGGTAGCCCGGATCGCTCACGCCGGGGCAGCCGCCATCGCTGCATAGCCCCACCGTCAGCCCCTCGCCGAGCAGCCCGAGTATGCGCTTGCCCGCCATTTCCTCGTTATGTTCGTGGTAGCTGAACATCGTCCTGGGGCGCTCGATGCCGTACCGCTCCAGCAGGCGCGGCGTAATGCGGGTGTCCTCGCAGGCCAGGGCGTCCAGCTCCCCAAGCACGCGGACCGCGCGGTAGGTGATATCCTCCAGGTTGCCGATTGGCGTCGCAATGACATACAGGGTACCCATTAACGTATTCCCGCGCGGCGCGCTTTGGAGTCACGAAGCCCGGTTTTTCTCAGGCCTCGATGGTGGGCCGGAAAACCGCGATATTCCCCGCCCGCATCGTTTCGACAAGCCGCTCGTACATCGTCTCATCCTCGAAAACGCCCACAATCGCCCCGCCGGACCCCGAGAATTTGGCGTGCGCCCCCACCGACCGCGCGCGTTCAACCATGTCGATATTGCGCGGGTCCAGGGTGTACAGCGAGCGGCGGCGGTCGAAATTCTTGTCGAGCAAGGGCCCGATCTCCTTCCCGCGCCCGGCGGCAATCAGATCGCGCGCGTCCTGTGCGTACGAGGCGAAATCCAGCATCGCCTGCCGCACCTCGGGGTCGCCCCCGCGCCAGCGTTCCTTGATGTTGTTGTGGAACGTCTCGGATCCCTCCCCGAGATCCAGCCGGTACGCGATAAACAGGTTCGGCAGGCTGCGCGGGTCGAGCTCCTCGTATAGCCCATACCCGTGCTGGTCCATGTGCTGCTTGTCGAAGTCCATGAAAACCGCGCCCTCGTACACCTGGATCACCCGGTCTTGCAATCCAGCGGAAATGCCGAGTTTGTCGGTCTCCACCTGCAAGATCAGATTGGGCTGAAGGTGTTTCGGTATCTCCACATCGTAGAAATCCATGAGGCAGCGTAGGGTGGCCGTAATCAGGGCGCTGGAACCCGCCAGCCCCAGACGCCGCGGGATGGTGGAACGGTACCGGATCGAAAAATTCTTGCCCTCGATATCGATTCGCTCCTCCCGGCAGTACTCGATAAACCGGCAGATCGTCGCTTTCATCAGGCGGATTCCGCCATAGTACCCGTTGTTGGCGACGTCATCGTATAAATCTTTTGTAGATTTATACTTAGAGCGATCCTGGAGGCTCGGGACAATCTCGATCTCCGGGCTCTCATACAAGCTCACCTTCGCGGCGAAATCCCGGATCACAAAGCTGATCGTCTTCCCGAAGTAGCCGTCGGACGGGTTGCCAATGAGCCCCGCGCGGGCATAGGCCGTGGCTTCACACGCCATGTGCGCTCCTTTGCATCGGTTGGTGGTGCGGTGGGGAGCATACGCAAACCGCGGCGGGCCGCGCAAGGCGGGGGGCGC
The DNA here is from genome assembly GCA_019637335.1 of Candidatus Hydrogenedentota bacterium. NCBI lineage: Bacteria > Pseudomonadati > Candidatus Hydrogenedentota > Candidatus Hydrogenedentota bacterium. The sequence continues at coordinate 159,384 of JAHBVV010000012.1, forward strand.
TCCATCGCCATTCCAGCCCCGGCCATAAATGTGTTACCATTAGACAAGTCGCGGGCGCCGGGATCGCGCCGCGCGAGAACAGGCTGGCCACGCCTTTCGGGCCGGGCGCAGTGGTGTAGTGCGGTGGCGCCCCGTTCGTGGATTCGCGCGGGCCGCCAGGTGGCCGGGGAGACGGCCCCTTTTTCATGCAGCCGGGCGGTGGTCCAAGCACACCGGCCTGAAGCGCGGGGTTCCGGCCGCGCGCGTGAACGAATACAGGGATTGAGGAAATGATTCAGCTTCTATCGTCCGGGCGCATGGCGCGCCTGTTGCTGGCCGCGGGCGCCCTGGCGCTCTCCATTGCGGGCGCCGCCCAGAACATCGTCGTCACCACAGAATCGCTGGATTACAGTGATGGCACGTCCTTCGACGGCGCCGATCTCAGTTCAGTGGCGGCGCTCATCGCCAACCCCGGAACGAACGGGCTGGGGCTGGATGAGGCGCTCGCCGCCATTGACCAGGTGGCGTCGGGTGACGGGCCTTTCTCCATTACGTTTGCACCCGGGGTCACGAACATATCCCTAAGTGAAGACCTGCCCACCATCACGAAAACCGTGAACATCGATGGCGGCGGCAACGTGACGATCGACTGCAATGCGGACAATTCCATGCCCGCGCTCTACTTCACGGGCGGCGAGTTCGGAAGCGTCGAGGGGCTCACGATTATCGATTCGGGCAATGCCGGGATCGGCTTTTCGGGCACGGCGAACGGCTACAGTGTCTATAACTGCAACATTTATACGTCCAACAGCCACGGGATCTGGATCCAGGGGCCGGACAGTTGGTCGCACAGCATTTCCGGCTGCAAGATCGGAACCGACGGCGTTGCGGACCTGGGCAATGATGGGGACGGGATCCGGATCGACAATTCCTCGTCCAATTTCATTGGCGGCCTCTCGTTGGAAAACCGGAACATCGTTTCCGGAAACGCGGGGGCCGGTATACGCGTCGCCGTCACCGGCTCCACCGAATCCGCACACTCCACGCAGATACTCAATAACTACATCGGTGTATCCGCCGACGGCCAGACCAAAATCAGCAACTTCGCCGGCGGCGTCTATATCGATGGCTCCCTCGGCGGGCCCGCCTCCATTACCAACACAAAAATCGGCGACACCTCGGAAGGCGACGGCGGAAACGTAATTTCCGGCAATGGGCCCGCGAATATCGACCTGAACGGCTCGGCGGTGGACACCACGTTCATACGCGCCAACGTCGTCGGCCCGAACAGCGACGGCGACACCGCCATCGTGGTCGATACCGGTATCGGCATCCGCATTCGCAATGGCGTCACGAATACGAGCATTACCAACAACAACATCGTGTCCGGCAACAACGCGACCGGTATCCAGATCATATCCTCCAGCGACAACACGATCGCGGACAACCTCATCGGGGTCGCACGCAATGGCGTAGACCCCCTCGGCAACGGTGGCAACGGCGTTCACGTTCTGGCGTCCTCCTTTAACGCCCAGGACAACGTTATCGGCGGAAGCGAGAGCGGCTCGAACACCATCGCACACAACGGCGGGTACGGCGTCTTCCTCGCGCGGCAGACGGGGAATGTCGTCGGGACCACAATAACCTACAACTCAATCTTCGACAACACGCAGGGCGGTATCGAATTCTCGATCGGCAGCGAAAACGGCGGTATCGCGGCCCCCCTCGCGCCATCCGCGCCAACGGGATACCCCTATTCAACGACCGTGGCGGGCGTGGGCCCCGGGGACCTGGTCCAGGTATTCGCGGACCTGGGAGCCCAGGGCAAAGCCTTCCTCGGCGAGGCGACAGCCTCGAACAGCACCGTGAATGTACCCGTTAACCTGGCCCCGTGGGACAACCACAACCTCACCGCCACGCGCACGGATTCGAGTGGAAACTCGTCCAAATTCAGCGGGGAGTTTGACAACATCGGACCCATTCCGCCAACCCTGGTTGTCGAAGTGCGGTCGGGCCAGACGGACCCGACGAACATGCTGCCGATCGAGTTCGACGTGAGCGCCGACGAACCGATCGGGACAAGCCTTCAGATCGCGGACTTTGCGAACCTCGGCACGGCGACGGGACTGACCTACAACCTGCTCAATCCCGGCGGGGACCAGCAGTACTTCATCTTGCAGGTGACCGGGGTCACCGGCGACGGTACGATCATGCCCTCGGTTGGCGCCGGTCTCGTGCAGGATGCCCTCGGAAATGTAAGCGAACAGGATTCGCTCAACGAAACCACCGACGGCCAGGTGCTCTACGACAGCACGCCGCCCGCAATCACCGTCAACTCGCTGCTGACAAACGTGGCGTCGCCCGGCCTCTCGGGCGCGATCGACGATCCAAGCGCGACGATCGCGATTACCGTGAACGGGAGCGGCCCGCATTCCGCCACGAACGAAGGCGCAACGTGGTCGCTGGCCCCGGGCGTTATCGCCGCCCTTCCCGAAGGCTTCTACGACGTGGAAGCCACCGCGACCGATCCCGTGGGCAACGTCGGAACCGACAATACATCCTTGGAGTTGACGATCGACCTCACCGCGCCAACGGCGGGCGTGACGCCCCTGATCACCAACGTGAACTCCCCCGCGCTGTCGGGCCTGAACAGCGACTCCACGGCCACGATTTACGTGAGCGTGGATACGCAGACGCTCCTGATGGCCCAGAACAACGGCGCCATGTGGGATCTGCCCGCAAATTCCCTCAGTCCGCTGGCGGATGGCGTATACGACGTGACGCTCAATCTCGAAGATCCGGCGGGCAACACCAATATGCAGCTGTTCGAAAACAGCCTCACGATCGACACCGTTCCGCCGGCGATCACCATCGACGCCATAGTCAGCAACAGCGCCACCCCGCTCCTGACCGGAACCGTGGCCGACGCCACCGCGGTCACCCTCGACATCACGGTCGACACACAGACCTTCGCCGCGACGGTGTCCGGTGGCGCCTGGAGCGCGACGCCGCCGTCGGGGCTTCCCGATGGCGACTTCACCATCCGCGCGGACGCCACCGACGCCGCCGGAAATACCGCGACGGAAAGCCGGGTGAAAGGCGCCGTTATCGATACGGAGGCGCCGGTACTGACCGTGAATTCCAAGGTCACCAACGACACCACCCCCCCCCTCTCCGGCACGGTGGACGACGGCCCCATCGCCGGGCGCACGGACGGCGTCAGCATCTCCGTGACCGTCCAGGGCATGACCTACCCCGCCACGAACAACGGCGACGGCACATGGGCCCTGGCGGACAACACCATTACGCCCCCCCTCGCCGACGGGACCTACAACGTGGCCGTCAGCGGCGAGGATGCGGCGGGTAACGTGGGGTCCAGCCCGGGAACCGGCGCGCTCACCATCGATACCGCAGCGCCCGATGTCACGGTGAACCGCCTGGTAACGAATGACACGACGCCAACGGTAACGGGCACGGCCACCGGCGCCAGCGCCGTCACCCTGGACATTGCCTCGGAGACCTACAACGCCTCGCTCTCGGGCGATGCCTGGAGCGCGGACGTCACAACGGCGCTGGCGGAGGGCCGCTATACGGCAACCGCCACCGCGGCGGACAGCGCCGGAAACAGCGCAAACGGATCCGGCGAGGTCGTTATCGACACGACACCCCCCGTGGTGACCGTAAACACGCTGACCACGCGCGACACGACCCCGCAGCTGAGCGGGACGGTGAGCGACGAGACCGCGGTTACCGTGGAGGTGTGGGTGGATGGCGCAAGCTATCCGGCCACCATCAGCGGCGAAACCTGGACCGCGGATGTCACCTCGCCGCTTGGAGACGGCACGTATGACGTGCTCGCGATCGCAACCGACGAAGCGGGCAATTCCGGTTCCGACGAGTCGGTCGCCGAGCTGACGGTGAATTCGGGCGCGCCGGCCATTACGTTTTCGCGGGTCGTAACCGCCGTTCAAACCCCAACGCTCAGCGGTACGGCCACGAGCGAATTGGAACTGGCGTACGTCGATGTCATCATTGACGATACCACCTACAACGCCAGCCTGTCCGGCGACACGTGGACCATCGACGTCTACGAGACGCTCGAAGAGGGCGCATACGACGTCCACGTCACTGCCGTCACAGTCCAGGAGGTTTCCGCCCAGGAGACCTTCCCCGGCGCCCTGGTCATTGACATCACGCCGCCCGAGGTAACGGTTACGCCGCTATTGACCAACAATCCCACACCCGTAATTCAGGGGACCGTGAGCGACGCGACCGCAACATCGGTTGAGATAATCGTCGGCGGCCAGCTCTACGCCGCCGAAACGGGCGGCGGTGTGTGGTCCGCGACCGTCACAAATCCGCTCCCCGATGGCGTGTACGGCGTCGACGCCACCGCCACCGACGCCGCCGGCAACATCGGCACGGACGGAACCGACGACGAGCTCACCATCGATACGGCCGCGCCGGCGCTCGTTTCCATTTCGCGCGCGGATGCGTCGCCGACCAACAGCCAAACCGTGGACTTTACGCTCCTCTTCACCGAGGACGTGGGGGGCGTGGACGCGTCCTCCCTGGATGTGATTGTGGACGGCGAGGTTCAGAGCCCGCCCGGAAAGGCGATTGGCGGCCTCCCGCTCCCCTACAGCGTCGGCGGCGGCGGCAATCAATTCACCGTTACCGTGGGAACAGGCACGGGCGACGGGACCATCGCCCTGCAACTCCGGGACGGAGCCCACATTGCGGACGCCGCCGGTAATGCGATGGAGGACTTCGGGGCCGCGTCGGATCCCTATACCATCGACCGCACCCCGCCCACGATCGCCATCAGCACCAGCGAGAGCAATCCCACCAGCGCCTTCCCCATTCCCGTGACCATCACCTTCAGCGAAGATGTGCTGCCGTTAGACCCCGAGCAAGTGTTCTTGAGCAACGCCATCGTGCAGGACTTCTCCGGGGAGGGCGCGCTATACCAAGTCTTGCTGGCGCCGCTCTCCGAAGGCGTGCTGACGGCCGACATAGGCGCGAACGCGGTGCGGGATATCGCCGGGAATGAAAACGTGCAAGGGGCGACCTTCTCGATCCGTTACCAACTGCCCGCCGAGGGCGAGGGCGAGGGCGAGGGTGAAGGTGAAGGTGAAGGTGAAGGTGAAGGTGAAGGCGAAGGCGAAGGCGAGGGCGAGGGTGAAGGCGAGGGCGAGGGCGAAGGTGAAGGCGAAGGCGAAGGCGAAATTGAGGACTGTCTGGCGCTCTGCGTCGGAGAGTTCATCGACAGAGATGGCGACGGGCTGAACTCCTGCGTGGAAAACTGCCTCGGCACCAGCGACAACCTGACCGACACCGATGGCGATGGCATGCCGGACAACTTCGAGTACCAGTTCGGGCTGGATCCGCTGTCGCCGCACGACGCCCATCTGGATTTGGACATGGATGACCTCACCAACCTGGAGGAATTCCTGGAAAACTCCGATCCCACCGATCCAAACAGCCCCAACTCCCCGTTTGTCGTCGCGGTGGACGGTATCGACTCGCCGGAAGCCCAGCCATGGCGCACGATCAACTACGCGCTCTCCCAGGTGACGCCGAACGCCGAACGCCGCCCGAGGATTATCGTCCGGGGCGGTGTGTATGACGAGGATGTCGTCTTGCGCGACAATGTTATCGTGGCGGGCCAGCGCGAGGAAGACGTGATCATCCTCGGCCAGGTGACCGGCGCCGAGAACAGCGCGCTGCGCCGCGTGACCATCATGCCGGCCGCGGACGAGGCCTACCTCTTCGACATGAACGACGTCGCCATGCAACTGCTCGAAGTCAGCTTCATAGGAACCCCCGAGCGCGGCCGGACGGGCATGCTCGTGGACGGCGATCGACCCGCAAATTCGGTCATCGACCGCTGCGTCTTTATGAGCCTCGGCGTGGGGATCGATATCGCCGGCGAGATCCCCACCATCCGCCGATGCATCTTCGGGGATATCCCCGCGGAGTTCGGCGATCCGCCCGTGCCGGGCGCCGGCATCATCATCCGCGCCCTTCCGGGCAAGTCCGCGGGATTCCAGACCAAATCCCTGGGCGATGAAACGAGCCCGGAGGACGGGTGGAACGATTTCCTGCTCACGATCGAAGGGTATGCCGTCATCAACGAGCGCGACGAGCAAATCCTGATGCAGTCCAACTACTGGGGCACCACGGATCCCGAGGAGTATGACGAGCGCGTCGACGGCCCCGCCGTGCTGGAGCCCGTGCTCGCCAAAAGCTCCGCAATTCTCGCGTCCTCGGTGTTCTGCACCGTCTGGGACAATGTCGATCAGAAACGCCTGACGGATGCCTCCGTGCAGCTGAAGGTAAGCGCCTTCAACCCGGTCACCAACAATACCGAGGGCATCTACGCGTTCCCGGCCATTGCCGAGGGCCAGTACAGCGTCCTCGTGAACGCGCCCGGCTACCTGCGCGGCTCGATGAACCTCAATGTCGCCGGCGGCGAGCTCAAGTCCGTCACCATCGCCATGCGGAGGGAAATCCCGGCCGAGCCGGGCGGCCTGTGCCCGATGCCCGCCGAAGCCACCGCCAGAAGGCTCGGAGAAATGCGGGGCGACCTGTTCCTCGCCGGACTCACCCTGTTCGCGATGGCGGCGGGCGGGAGGATCTTCCGGCGCAAGGACCTTTGATACGGATCAGGAGTCGCGGGCGGCGCTTCCGGTATTCCGGAGCGCCCCCGCGACGGACTGAAGCAACTCGGATACCCCGTAGGGCTTGCGCAACACGGGCGCCGTAATCGCGCCGTTGTCCCCCGTGTACTTGCTGAGGTCCGCATACCCCGTGGTCAGTATCGCGCGCCCCCCCGGAAAGCGCGCCGCGAAGCGCGCCGAAAGTTCCGTTCCCAGGACGCCGCCGGGCAACACCACGTCACTGAAGAGCAGGTCGATGTGCGGCGATTCGGCGATGATTTGCTCCGCGATGCGCCCGTCCTCCGCGGATTTCACCGTGTAGCCGTGCGACCGCAGCACCTTCACCGCAAACTCCCGTAAGGCCGCTTGATCCTCCACCACCAGAATGATCTCGCCCTGCCCGCTCGGGTACGCGCCCGCGCGTTCCGCGTCGAATGCCAGCGCGGCCTCCGCGCCCGGCTTCACCAGCGGCGCGTAGATGGATACCGCCGTCCCCGCGCCCGGTTCGCTCGCGATCTGCATGTATCCGCCCGACTGCCGCACAAAACCGTCAACCATGCTCAGGCCGAGCCCCGTGCCCTTGCCCGGCTCCTTGGTGGTGAAAAACGGCTCGCGTACGCGCGCCAGCTTGTCCCGCGCGATGCCCTCGCCCGTATCCTCAACCGCGATTTCAACGTATTCCCCCGCCGCCACGGATTCCGCCTCCGCCTGCTCCGGAGTGACCGTCGCGCGCCGGGTGCGAATCCGAAGAACGCCGCCCCGCGGCATCGCGTCCCGCGCGTTTACGGCCAGATTCAGCAGCGCGCTTTCCAGTTGCACCTTGTCCAGGCGCGCGTACAGGGGGGCGTCGAGCAGATCGAGCTCGACGGCGATCGTCTCGCCGATGCTCCGCGAAATCAATTTACGGATGCCCGCCACCGCCGCGTTAACATCGACATCGGTGACAACAAGCACCTGGTTGCGAGAAAACGCGAGCAGGCGCGCGACGAGCTCGGCGGCCTGGTTGGCGGCGTAGCGCGCATCCCGAACACAATCCGGATCCGGCGTCTGACCCTCGCCATCCGACGCCATCAGCTCCAGGTTGCCGCGGATTACCGAGAGGTGGTTGTTGAAGTCGTGCGCGATCCCGCCCGTGAGGCGCCCGAGTGCGTGCAGGCGTTCGTTCTGCTCGACGCGCTGCTCCAGCAGCTCGCGCTCCGTAATGTCCGACGATATCCCGCAGACCGCCGCGATCCCGCCCGCCGCGTCGCGCACGGGAAACTTCACGGAAATATAGCTCCGTTCCTTCCCCTCGAAATCGGGGACCACCTCCCGGTAGTCCCGGGTCTCCCCCGTTTCCGCCACCTGGCGGTCATTCTCGCGAAGGGCGGCGGCCACCTCCTCCGGAAAGATCTCTCCGTCGGTCCTGCCCTCCAGCCCGGGCCACTTCGTCCCGGTAACGCGGAGGAAATGCTCGTTGGCGAACAGGTAGCGCCCCTCGGGATCCTTCATGTAGAGAAGGGCCGGCGAATTCTCCAGCATCGCGTTCAGAAGGCTCCGGCTTTCATCAAGATCGGCCTGGGCCTTCAACAGCTTGACGAGATCCCGGTACACGAGGATGAAGATCAGTATGGCGCTCAGGATGACAAAGGCCCAGCCCTTGTAGCTCTGCACCCGCGTCAGAAGCACGGGATCATCGTGGAGCAGGAGGGCCGCCTGGTCCGAAAACAAAATCCAGAGGACGGACAACACGCCGTAGATAAGGCCGAGCCGAAGCGCCATGCGCAAAGCGGAACTCTTTGTACTCACGCGCCTGCTCCCCTTTTCGTTCGGGCCCCATCGCCCGGCTTATCGATGCGTCCCATTCATTGGATTCGGTCACCTCTCGGCGTGCATGCGTTACTGTCCCAGCGCCCGGCGCTGCTCCGCGATCTCGCGGCGGTAGCGGGCCACCGCGGCCTCGTGTTCCGCCAGGGTCGTGCTGAAGGTATGCGTCTTGCCGTCCGCGTTCGACACGAAGTACAGGTAGTCGGCGTCGGCCGGTGCGAGCGCGGCGCGGATGCTGGCCGCGCCCGGGCTCGATATGGGCCCCGGCGGAAGACCCGCGTTCCGGTACGTATTATAGGGGGAGTCCACCTCCTTGTCCGAGTTCAACATGCGCTGGCCGTACTTGCCCAGCGCGTATTGCAGCGTGGAATCCATCTGCAGAGGCATGCCCAGCCGGAGCCGGTTATACAGGACCGCCGCCACCAGCGGGCGCTCCTCGTCGGTGCGCGCCTCCTCCTCCACGAGCGAGGCAATGGTGATAATCGTGTTTCGATCGTGGTTCTCGCTGCCCGGGATCTCCGACAGCAGCGATGCGTACACGGCCTCGAAATGCTCCACCTGCCGCGTCACCAGCGTGTCGGCGTCCGGAGCCTCGTCGAAGAAATACGTGTCGGGCATCAGAAAGCCCTCCAGCGACTCCCCGGGCGCCCCCACACGCTCGCGAAGGGCCGGGTCCGCGGCCGCGCGAACATAGTCCTCGCCCTGGGAAAGCAATGTCGCGGCCTGCGCAATCGCGAGTCCCTCGGGAATGGTGACCTTGACCCGATCAACCTCAAGCGGGCGCTTCGGCCCGGCCTGTAGCTGCCGCAGCAACCCGGTCGCCGAGAGCCCCTGGTTCAACTCATAAAGGCCATGCCGGATTACCGCCTCGGATCCGTCCAGTTGCAGCGCGAGCCGGAAGAAACCCTCGTATTCGATCAGGCCCGCATCCGCCAGGAGCCGGCCGACATCGCGCCCCGTGGATCCCCGCGGCACGGCGAACTCAACCGCCGGCCCGCTGGCGCCTTCGTACGTGACGTGATCGTACAGGATATAGCCCACCGCGCCCGCCGCCGCCACGAGAATCACCGACGCCGCGATTCCCCAAAGCACCAGCGCCGTAATCCAGCGCCAGAAGCGAAACTTCCGACGCTCGTGGGCCCGGGCATCCTCTAATAAATCTTCACTGGACATGATCGCTCACTGCGCTCCCGGCGATGGCGCCGAATGGGCGTTGCGCCGGTCAAGATACGACTGCTCCGATACACAAAAGGGCGCCACGGGTGCCACCCTCAAGCTCCGCGGCTCCGCCGCGAAGGCTTGTGGGTGTGGGCCTTTAGTTGAGCGCCAATAGTCCGCAACAGCATTTCATCCTCTTCATGGGTGAAGCAGCACGTCATCAGCGGCTGCTCACTGCGCTCCCGGCGATGGCGCCGAATGGGCGTTGCGCCGGTCAAGATACGACTGCAATATCTGTGCCGCGGCAATCTTATCAATCACGTCTTTACGTTTTCGACCTTTCCGGCCGCTCGCCCGGTAGATGTCGTCCGCCGCGTGGGTGGAGTAACGCTCGTCTTCAAACACCACGGGCACGGGGATGCGCGCGGCGAGCAAATCCGCGAATACGCGCACCTTGCGGGCCTGCGGGCCTTCATCGCCATTCTCCAGCAGCGGAAGACCCGCGACCACCAGCACGGGACGGAGCAACTCCACCGTCGCGGCGATCGCGGCCAGGGCCTTCTCTCGCGAGGGAGCGCGAACGACCTCGTGGGGCGTCACGATCGTCTGGCTCGGATCCGTAACCGCGACGCCCGTACGCGCGTCGCCAATATCCAGCGCGAGAATGCGCCCGGGCAACGCCGCCTCGCCCGTCACGCGCAATCGCTCCCGGCCCGCGCCCGCCGCTTCCGCCAACGCCGGGCCACCCCGGCGCCGCACAGCAGCATAAGCAGGGCGGTCGGAGCCGGCGCCGCCATCCACGCGGCGGCCAGCAGAATGACCGGCACCAGCAGCGCGCGGACGAGCGCCGCGAGCGCCGGGCTGCGGGCTATCACATCCGCCACCGGCGGGCTGACCGTGTAGTACGCGTCCACAAACATGGTTCCCGGCGCGTTCGTCAGCAGCCATTCATCCCGAAAGTCCCGCAGGATGTCGATATTCGCGGCCAGCGGCGTTCCACTTGCCGCCGTCGCCACGAAACACGGGTCAATTATCCCGCTTTCACCGTCCTGTAGCAGGAGGATGCCGAGAAGGCCGAAGAAACCGCGGTAACGGCGGAAATTCGGGTCCGGCGGCGTGAAAACGCCCACCACAAACGAGGCCGTGCTGCCGCTCTCGTTCGCCGTAACCGTAATCCGCGCCTGGCCCGGCGATGCCGCCAGAAGCGCGCCCCGCCGGTCCACCGAAACAATGGCCGGAGCCGAGCTGGAAAATGTGAACGTCGAATCCCTCGGATCCGGCGAAACCGGCTGGAGCAGGCGCCGGTACCCCACGGGTACAATGAGCTGCCTCGGCAGGTTTTCCAGCGCCACCCCGGCGGTTGCGAAAGTCCCGGATTCACTCAGGCTGCTGTTCTGGTTCTGATCCGTCGCCCGGACCGTAAAGGAATAGACCGTCCCCTCCGCGAGATTGGTGATGCGCACCGCGTGGCGGGTGTCGAGGCCCGGCGTCGCCTGGATCTGCTCATACTCGCCCGCCGCAAATCCAATCGCGATATCGCCACTGCTGAGCTCGTCCGTTTCCCACACCAGGAGCACGGAGTTCGCATCCACCTCCTCCACCATCGGCTCAACCGTGAATTCCGGCCCGGTAAGGTCGGGCGCCGCGGAGGTGATGGCGGCAAACGGATCGGACATCGCGGGCCCGTTAAGCGCCAGATCCGCCGAGCTCGCCGTCGCCTCGTACGCGGTGTTCGGCGTCAGCCCGCGCACCGTAACCCGGTGCGCGATCGCAAGCGCGCCGTCTTGATACCCTATCGGGTCGCCGTCCCCGGCAAGGCCATAGGCCAGGTAAGTATCGGCGGGCTCGTCCGTGTTCCAGCGCACGGTGAAACCGTCATCCGTCACCGCGAACACTTCCGGCCCCGCCGTGATCTCGGGCGCGGTCGTATCCGGGCCCACGTCCGTCGTGAAGACGAGCGGGTTTCCGCCCGCCCCCGACGTGACTTCCACGGACTCACCCGTGAATGCGGCGGATTCACAAACAAAGCTATACGAGGCGCCGGGGACCAGCCCGCCCAGCGTCACCCGGTGGCGCAGCCCGGCCTCACCGGCGGAAACCACTTCCGTATGGGTTGCGCCAAGACCGTAGCGCACCGTGCTCTCGGCGGGCGTGTCCGTCTCCCAATAGATCGTCGCCGTGGTGTCGGTAACGCCCAGAACCGTTGGCGGAGCCGTCACAACCGGCGGAAGCCCGTCATAAACCGGCAGCGTCGAGAGCGAAAGCGTCCCCTCGGCCAGGGCATCGCCCCCGCGCCACGCCGCCGACGCCACCTGGAAACTGTAGGCGGTATCGGGAAGAAGATCAACCAGCGTAAGCCGGTGCTGGCGGCGCAGGCCCGACCGGGTCTGGACGCGCGGCGCCTGCCCCGACGCCGCAAAGCGAACGGACGTCGTCGCGGGCTCGCTGGTTTCCCAGCGCAGGTGAATCTCGTTCGCCGTGACGCGCTCTATCAGCATCCCCTCCACAATGCGCAACGGCGGGGCGTCCGCCTCCGAAGCCGTGGCCGCTTCGAGCGTCGTCTCGACCAGATTCCCGGCCGCGTCCGTCGCGCGGATTTCCACGCTATAAACGGTGTCCGGCTGCAACCCCGAAAGCAGGGCCGTATGCGCGTTGCCGTAGGCCGTCATGGCTTCCGCCGCGACAACACCCTCCGGTTCCACCGCGAACGCCTCGCCCTGGGTAAACTCATTGGTGGTCCACGCCAGCAGAAGCGCACTGTCCGACGTCCCCGCCACGGACGGCAGCGCCACAAAGACCGGCGGGTTTGCGTCCGGGGTGTTGCGGGTCGCCGCCGATACCACGCGGCTGCGCTCCGCGGGCGCGCCCTCCGCGTCCAGTGTTTCCACCTGCAAGAAATAGGTCGTGCCGGGCGCGAGGCTCGGCAGCGTTACCTGATGCGCGAGCGCCGCGGCGCCCGTTTCCACCGACTGATCCAATGCCGTTTCGGATAGGCCGTACAGCACGCGGCCCCGCGCCGCCACCTGGGTCTTCCACGTCACCACGGCGCTGGACTCGGAAAATCCGCCCGGGATCGGCCCTTCCACCACCACGGGCGTCTGTGACGGATCAACGCCCTCGCCCTCGCCCTCGCCCTCGCCCTCGCCCTCACCTTCTCCTTCTCCTTCTCCTTCTCCTTCTCCTTCTCCTTCTCCCTCTCCTTCTCCTTCTCCTTCTCCTTCTCCTTCTCCTTCTCCTTCTCCTTCGCCTTCGCCTTCTCCTTCACCTTCGCCTTCTCCCTCGCCTTCTCCTTCACCTTCCGCAGGGCTACTGGCCGCGAAGAGTTCGCTGACCGAGAGAAATCCGTCGCTGTTCGCGTCGATGGCGGCGAAATCTTGAGCGGTCAAAGCGGGAACGGCCACCTGGGCTTCCGCATCGGACAATCGCCCGTCCGTGTCAACGTCCGCCGTGTCAAAGGACGCCAGCAACTCCTGCGCAATCGCGCTGAGGCTCGTATCCTGCTTATTCGCCGCGCCGGCCCGCGAATTCACGCAAAAAACAACCAGGAGAAGGATGGCGCCAGCCGCCAGGCGAACCAGGCGCGACGCATTGGAACCGTATGCATCCCGATTGCGGTCCCTGCCCGCACTGCAGCCCTTGGGAATCATTGTCTATCCTTCTCGGTTATGGCGGCCAATACAGCCCGTTCCCTGGCCCGCCCAATTCCCTGCGCGGGCCCCGATCACGGCCCTCCCCGCCGGCGTGGCGCACGGCAACTGCCCGGTCGGCGCGCCTGAACATCAATCCTACGCGCATCAATGTACCACGAAGCCCCCGAAACTTAAAAGCGCCACACACGTGTCCGCGCCATTGTGGTATCCTTCCCGGCGTGCGTATCAAACTATTCAAAGCGACGCAGTGGACCGGCGCCGAAACCCGCTCCGTCGAGGACCGCCTGCCGGTGGAGGCCGTGCTCCAGATCAAGGTGAACGGCGTCCCCTACACCACCACCGTGCGTACCCCGGGGGCGGACCACGCCCTCGCGCGGGGACTGATGCACACCGAAGGGGTCCTCACCGGCCCCGAGATCCGGCCCGAGTTCCGCGAGATCGCCGACCCGGCAACCGGCATCGCGGGCTGTCTGGAAGTCTCGGTCCCGGCGGCGGCCGTGGCGAAACCGCTCGCGGACCGGCGCTCCGCCATGGGCAGCGCTTCCTGCGGCCTCTGCGGGATTCGGGAGCCGGAGGAACTCGAGTTGCGCGGCGCACCCCTGGTGGCGCCGCCGGGCCGGGGCCTGAGCCGCGCCTGCGTCGCCCAACTTCTCGATGCGCTTCCGGATCACCAGCCCATTTTCCAGGCGACCGGCGGCGTCCACGCCGCACTGGCGTTCTCCATCGACGGAACCATTCTATCCAGCCACGAAGACATCGGCCGCCACAACGCCGTGGACAAGGTCATCGGCGATCTCATCCTGCGCGAACAGCTCGCCAGCGCCTGCGGCGTGCTCGTGAGCGGGCGCGTCTCCTACGAGATCGTCTACAAGGCCTGCCAGGCGCGCTGGCCCTACCTCATCGCCGTTTCCGCGCCCTCCTCCCTGGCGATCGAAATGGCCGAGGCCTTCGGGCTCTGCGTGGTCGCCTTCTGCCGCCCGCGACGCGCCACCGTCTACAGCCACCCCGGCTACCTCGCCGACTGATCGCGCGACCAACGATCGCGGTCATTTCCGCCGCGGCGCACCTTCGGCCTGTCCGAGGCAAATGTAGGATAGCCGTCCCGGCTGTCCACCGCGCCGAAAGGCGCGCCAGGATCGCGGACATTCCGCGCAAAACAAGCCACAACACCAAAAGCGTCCTTCCCCCTTCACTCTTCCCGCTTTCACTCTTCCCCTTTCCCCCTTCACCACCCGAAACTCGTTCCCACGGTCCACCGTGGGAATGCATACCGTTCCGCTCAGCGGAACAATCCCCACACAAGAATCCGTAAACCGTTCCGCAAATGTAGGATAGGCGTCCCGGCTGTCCAACGCGCCGAAAGGCGCAAATGTAGGATAGGCGTCCCGGCTGTCCAAGCGCCGCAAGGCACGACAGGCCCGCCCCCCCGTCTCTATCAAAGCCCGCGTTCCCTCCGCTGGCCACGTCATTCCGCTGATGTGCCGCCGAACTTTTATCCCGTCCCTTGCGATACGTATACTGGGGACGGCCCGCGCGCGGGCGAAATCAACACAGCGAGGCAGCAGTATGAGCAGTTATGACGGCGATCCCCGCGAAGAACACCCCCGGCTTGAGCCCACCTTGAAGGACGCCCTCATGCCGGCGCGTCCGCCGAAAAAACCGGATGGCGTGCGCGTGCCCGAGCCGGCGTCCCGCAATGAAGCGCGCGGCGGCGCGGCCCCCTCGTTGCAGGACGCCCTCTTGCCAAAGGATCACCATCCGCCCGCGCCGCCTCAGTCTTCGGCCGATCCAGCCACGGCCGCGGCGCCGGCCCCCACCGCCGCGGGAGAACCCCTGGCAACGGGTGAGGCGGTGGCGCCGAGCAACGCCGTCCAGTGGATCGTGGCGGCGGCCATCGGGCTCGGCTTTCTTGCGGTCTTCGCTCTAAGCTGGCAGCGCGCGCTCAACCCGGTGAGCGGCGAGGCGATTGCGCCGCTTGCCGATGCGGCGCCGGTGGACCCCGCCGAACCCATCGAAGCCGCCAATCCCGGCCCCGATCCCTCTGTTCCGAACCAGGTCTGGCCCTTTCAGGATCCGGGCCCGATGAGCCTGGCGCAGATCCAGGAGAAACGCCTCATCGTGGATGTCCACGAGCATATCGAGTCCCTCGAAGAGGCCCCGAAGTTCCTGGCGGCCATGGACAAGCTGGGAATTCAGCGGATCTGCCTGATGGGCAGCTCGAAGTTCACACTGACACTCGATGAGTCCGTGGGATTCACGGGCTACGACGAAAACAACGAAGAACTGATCAAGATCATCAAGGCCTACCCCGATCGATTTGAAGCGTGGCCCACGATCAATCCGGAGGATCCCGAGAAACTACCGAAAATTCAGGATCTCGTCGCCCGGGGCGCCACGGGCGTAAAGCTCTACACGGGCCACGGCTACATCTGCAGGGACCACTCCTACATGTTCCATCCAATTGCGATGGATCATCCCGACATGATGTCCTTCTATGCCTGGTGCGAGGCGAACTACGTGCCGATTGTCCTGCATGTCAATCCCTTCAAGGAGAAAAAAGGCTTTGCCCAGGAATTCATCGCGATCCTCACCCAGTTCCCCGATTTGAAGGTCGTCGCCCCGCATTTCATCCTTTCATCCGTATACAGCGCGCGGATGGAGGAATTGCTGGACACCTTCCCGAACCTTTACTCCGATATCGGCTTCGGCGACTACTTCATGGCGGAGCGGATCGACTACATATCGCGCTATCCCGAAAAGTTCACGCGCCTCCTCACCAAATACCAGGACCGCTTCTTTTTCGCGTCCGATCTCGTCATGATCAAGGGCCGCGCCGACGACTGGGCCGTAAACCAGATGCAGGCCTACATCGACATCCTCACCGCGGAGGAATTTACCTCCCCCGCAATACCCGGAAAGTCCTTGAAGGGCCTCAAACTCCCCGACGAAATTGTATCCAAGATCCTCTTCCGTAATTACTGGGGCTTCCGGGCGTCGCGCCCCCAGGGGACGCAAATTACGCGCAAAATCGACTGGAGCCGGATGAACCAGGAGCCGGTGGATCGCGAGCCGGGCCAGGCCTTCCCGCCCCCGCCCAAATGACGGGCGGCCCGGAGGCAACTAAATCAGGGTGCAATTCCGATATTACCGAAGAATTTCGAGTGCTATGAAGCGGGCCTTCAGCCCTCATCGCTTATTGGATCCCTTTTCCTGGGCCGATGGCCCAGGCTGGTTTGAAACAGGCCTTCGGCCCTGAATATCGGTAATTCTTTAGCCGTCTGAAGTAAGGCGTTCGCCGATACGAGATTCCTTACTTACACTGGATGTATTCGTCATTCCCGCGAAGGGGGCTGTCGGTTTACTTAACTCACCCTACACTATA